>NZ_JBEPCJ010000262.1:0-1014 GCF_040299565.1 Spirillospora sp. NPDC000708 | reverse complement strand
TTTCGTTGCTAATAGGGACGTTCAATACGAGATTGAATTTGAGGTCGTGAAGTAGACTATCGCAGGCAATGTAGCAAGTTAGGGATTTGAACTTATTTAAAAGCTTTGATAGCTATCTCAATATAACTTTTTTATAAAAATAGATAGTGAGTTCCAAATGACAATTATTTAAAAAAGGGAAACTCGCACATTTACTAGATAGGAGGATTATCAGGTAAGAAGGTATATGTCGTTTTCAGAGCACTTCAAACATTTTATGGATGAAGGACGCTTACAAAAAGTGACTAATGGATTTGATCTTTTAATTTTATACAGGCAAAATTAGGGAATAATTTAAACACCGTTCCGCGGACCGTCTCGGTAGACTCTAGTTGATGCTACTTTACGCTCCTCATATCAGGTTATTCAGCGTTAAAAAAGAGAGTTGAGAAATTTTATCATTTTGTAGATAAAAAAATAAAACTGTTATTCTTGATAGATATCAATTTTTTGTTAGTACTGACGAGCTATAATTAATTTATAAAGAAAGAGAAAGAGGTAAATCTTATGTCAAAAGTAATTATGAGACTCAATGAATTAAGCTGCCCATCTTGTATGGCAAAAATCGAAGCTGCAATGACTACAACTAAAGGCGTAGCAAATGCAAAAGTACTTTTCAATGCATCAAAAGTTAAAGCAGAATTTGACGAAAATGTTGTCAGTACTGATGAACTTATCAGCAAGGTTGAGAAACTTGGATATCCTGTTTTGAGTAGCAAAGTAACTGTTGTGTGATTTATACCAGGAAAGATACCACTATAAATTGAATAAAGGAAAAAAATGATGACTAAATTAATGATTGATGAAAAATATGCTAAAGAACTTGATAAAGCAGAGATTGACCACCACAAACCTACGGCTGGTGCGATGCTAGGACATGTCTTATCCAATTTGTTCATAGAAAATATACGACTGACTCAAGCAGGAATATACGCGAAAAGCCCAGTTAAGTGTGAGTATTTACGTGAAATTGCA
>NZ_JBEPCJ010000261.1:0-1026 GCF_040299565.1 Spirillospora sp. NPDC000708 | reverse complement strand
TAGGGCGTGTCTCAAAGGCAGGTCAGCCAATCGTTGATGACGGCGATGTGGAGGACGGCCTCGTAGCGGACGGCGACCTTGTCATACCGCGTGGCCACGGCACGGTGGCGTTTTAGCCGGTTGATGGCGCATTCGACGGCGTGCCGCTGCCGGTAGTCCAGCTTGCAGAACACCGGTGGGCGTCCACCACGGCTGCCTCGCTTGGTGCGGTTTCGGGCCTGGTCGGCCTTGACCGGGATGGTGCACTTGATGCCGCGTCTGCGCAGGTAGGCGCGGTTGGCCCGGGAACTGTAGGCCTTATCGGCACGGACCCGGTCGGGCCGGCTGCGAGGACGTCCCGGCCCGAGGCGGGGCACACTGATGTGCTCCAGGACAGCCCGGAACTGCGGGGAGTCACCACGCTGACCGGCGGTGACCAGCAGCGACAGCACCTTCTGGCCCTGCTCGCACGACAGGTGGACCTTGGTGGTCAGGCCGCCACGCGAACGCCCCAGCGCGTGGTCGGCGGGCTCACCACCGCCGGGGGCGGGAGGTTCGGCCTGCTCATCGGGACGGGTACGGGCACCGGCCGCATGCTGGTGGGCCCTGGCGATGGTGGAGTCCACACTCACCTGCCAGCAGATCAGCCCGGCCGCGTCCGCCCGCCCTTGCAGGCCGGCGACGATTCGCGCCCACACTCCCGCCCGCTGCCACCGGCGGAACAACGCATACACCGCCTGCCACGAGCCATAACATTCCGGGACGTCCCGCCACGGTGCTCCGACCCGCACCCGCCAGCGGATCCCGTCGATGAGCTGCCTTTTCGTCCATTGCGACGGCCGACCCGGACCCTTGGGGACCGGCAGCAGCGGCTCCAGCACCGCCCACTGCCCATCGGTCAGGTCGAACCGCCGCGTCACCGCTAGGGTGGCCACGAGGTCTCCGGTATTACAGGTTCTTCTTCGTCGATGAACCCATCTACCGGAGACCTCTCTACTTAGAGATCACGACACACCGTCACACACCCGACTTCGAGACACGGCCTAG
>NZ_JBEPCJ010000260.1:0-1036 GCF_040299565.1 Spirillospora sp. NPDC000708 | reverse complement strand
CTGGGACCCCTGCGTTATCAACACAGTGCTCTAACCAACTGAGCTAAACTCCCAAAATATTAAGTTAAGCGGATGACGAGAATCGAACTCGCGTAGCCAGCTTGGAAGGCTGGGGTTCTACCATTAAACTACATCCGCTAAATAAGGAATGGCGCGAGACGGAATCGAACCGCCGACACATGGAGCTTCAATCCATTGCTCTACCAACTGAGCTACCGAGCCAAAGATATGGATCTTGCTGGATTCGAACCAGCGACCGATCGGTTATGAGCCGATAGCTCTAACCAACTGAGCTAAAGATCCAGCTGATAAATATAGCGGCGAAGGGGATCGAACCCCCGACCTCTCGGGTATGAACCGAACGCTCTAGCCAGCTGAGCTACACCGCCATTTTTGACATAAGTCAAATTGATGTAAAAACATCAATCGGGAAGACAGGATTCGAACCTGCGACACCTTGGTCCCAAACCAAGTACTCTACCAAGCTGAGCTACTTCCCGTTATATGCAAGCGGTAGGATTCGAACCTACAACCGCCTGATTCGTAGTCAGGTACTCTATCCAGTTGAGCCACACCTGCAAATAACATTATATAAACAACTAGTAAGGATACTAGTAAGCGAACGACGAGATTCGAACTCGCGACCCCAACCATGGCAAGGTTGTGTTCTACCCCTGAACTACGTTCGCACTTAAACTTTGTGTCTTACGACAATGCCGACTACATGATTCGAACACGCGACCCTCTGATTACAAATCAGATGCTCTACCAACTGAGCTAAGTCGGCTAATACCTAGTATGCGGATGAAGGGACTTGAACCCCCACGCCGTTAAGCGCTAGATCCTAAATCTAGTGCGTCTGCCAATTCCGCCACATCCGCTAGGATTATGACCCGTGCTGGGCTCGAACCAGCGACCCTTTGATTAAAAGTCAAATGCTCTACCAACTGAGCTAACGAGTCATTAGTATTTCTACTAACGGTTCTGACGGGAATCGAACCCGCGATCTTCGCCGTGACAGGGCGACGTGATAACC
>NZ_JBEPCJ010000259.1:0-1055 GCF_040299565.1 Spirillospora sp. NPDC000708 | reverse complement strand
GTCAGGTTACCATTCGAGCGGATGGCAAGTTTCAAGATTTCATGAAGTGAAATCGCAGAAAGGGAAAAAATATGAGTGTAAGAGTCGAAAAAGTTAGCATGGGTGAGGGAAAAACAACCCAGTTGGTCAGATTGGAGAATGCCAGTCTGACAGTTGAATTAGTCGCCTATGGGGCACATTTGTATCGTGTCTTGGCTAAAGATAGGCAGGGTATTGCTGAAAATGTCGTTCTAAATGTGACACCAATATCCGCATTAGCCACTGATTTACAGTATTTTGGGGCCACTGTAGGACCAGTCGCGGGCCGGATTAAACAAGCACAAATTGGTGACCTAAGCTTAGAAGTTAACGACAATACAAATTCGCTTCATAGTGGCTCTCAAGGCTGGTCATTCCAAGAGTGGGATTTAGATTGGCAAGAAAGCGATGACGAGATCACTGTTACTTTCAGTTATATCGATCACAAATCTGGTTTCCCTGGTCCGATTGATGCCCAGGTTATTTATCACCTAATCGACAATCAGCTCAGCATTACCTTCACAGGAGAGTCGCCAGTTGCTACCTTCTTTAATCCAACCAATCATGGCTACTTTAACCTTAGTGGTGAGTTGAAAACAGATATTCGACAACAAATCCTTGAAATTTCAGCTGATCACATTCTGGACACAGATGCCGAGTTAATTCCGACAGGACTATTTTTACCAGTAGCAGAGACGCCCTACGACTTCACGACAGCTAAACCAGTAGAAAATGCGCTAAATGCGCTTCCGAGTGGCTTAGATACAGCTTTTGTTTTCGATGACCATGCGGGTGACCACCATGTTACCCTGTACGATAAAGCAAGTGGTAGACGACTAGACGTGACGAGCGAGGCTAGGAGTGTGATCATTTATAGCGTCAGTGCGTGGGATCGGGATACTCAAGTGAATGATCATCCGATGGCAAAAGAACTGGGGTTAGCTATTGAATTTCAGGAGTTGCCGGATTTACCGCATCATCCAGAATGGGGCAGCATCGCACTTCTACCAGATGAGAAAGTGTCAAAGACAATTCAC
>NZ_JBEPCJ010000258.1:0-1068 GCF_040299565.1 Spirillospora sp. NPDC000708 | reverse complement strand
TAGGGGTTATTATCTAATTATAGACCCTAAACGAACATCTTTTGTAGAAATCCTTTTTTCTGCTCTTTGAGAAGATCTAGCTTACGCTGATGAAGAGCGATAGTGTCATCTAACTGTTTAAAGAAAGAGCCTATTTTTTGTTGTTCTTCAATCTTAGGTAGCTCTAGATTTAGATTAGAAACTGCAGGATAGTTAACATATATTTGCGTTCCCCCCTGAACAATTCGTTTAACTTTTTCTCTAAAAGGACCATTAAGTATGGTATATGCAAAATTAGAATCAAAGTTTTCTTTCGGAGAAATAATTTCAGTTCGTTGATTGATAACATATTCGTTATCTTTTTCTACCAGTAAAGTTCTTCCAATAATTGTTCCATTAGCAGTTTTATCATTTAGCACCATGGTGAGCTCTCCAGAATTAACAACTCGTCCATCTGTAATTTCATTTGATATTGCGCGAATATTTTGATCAACGTATTGGCTATTTAATCCATAGCTACCAATTGAAATAACTTTGTATACACCATATTTGTCAAAATACTTTTCAATAGCTGTTCCGCCTCTGTGATTAGCTACGTCAGATAACTTACGCTGTTCCCAATCGTCAGCAAACCCCGCAAATCGCAATTCAGGAACTTTTTCCCCATTTTTGGAGAACATTTTTTGTAAGAATCCTTTTTTCTGCTCTTTCAACAAATCTAACTTACGCTGATGAAGAGCGATAGTATCGTCGAGCCCCTTAAAGAATAATCCTATTTTAGTTTGTTCTATTTCACTAGGAACATAAACCTTTTGATCTTCGAGATCTGATTTACTTAGATTACCAATTGCCCCATTCCCACCAGAAACAAAAATGTTTATAAATTTACTATACCATGAAGAACTCATAATAGCATTTACAAATTCCGGTTTTTCAGCCCTTGCGACAAGCATAAATCCACCATGAACAGTATCATTTTCAATCCCTTCAATCAAAGCATGCTTACCAACTAAACGGCTAGATCCATTTGCAGAAGTGATAAGAATATCCCCATTTTTCACTTTGTCAATTTTAACTGCCTCTTTATTT
>NZ_JBEPCJ010000257.1:0-1076 GCF_040299565.1 Spirillospora sp. NPDC000708 | reverse complement strand
AAGAGGGGAGGGAGAACTCATCTCGAGGAAGGCTTCCCGCTTAGATGCTTTCAGCGGTTATCCCGACCGAACGTAGCCAACCAGCCGTGCCCCTGGCGGGACAACTGGCACACCAGAGGTTCGTCCGTCCCGGTCCTCTCGTACTAGGGACAGACCCTCTCAATTCTCCTACGCGCGCAGCGGATAGGGACCGAACTGTCTCGCGACGTTCTAAACCCAGCTCGCGTGCCGCTTTAATGGGCGAACAGCCCAACCCTTGGGACCTACTCCAGCCCCAGGATGCGACGAGCCGACATCGAGGTGCCAAACCATCCCGTCGATATGGACTCTTGGGGAAGATCAGCCTGTTATCCCCGGGGTACCTTTTAGCCGTTGAGCGACACCACTTCCACACGTAGGTGCCGGATCACTAGGCCCTGCTTTCGCACCTGCTCGACACGTCCGTCTCACAGTCAAGCTCCCTTGTGCCCTTGCACTCGCCACCTGATTGCCAACCAGGCTGAGGGAACCTTTGGGCGCCTCCGTTACTCTTTGGGAGGCAACCGCCCCAGTTAAACTACCCACCAGGCACTGTCCCCCACCCGGATACACGGGCGCGGGTTAGACGCTCAAAACGACCAGAGTGGTATTTCACCAATGACTCCACCCACACTGGCGTGCGGGCTTCACAGTCTCCCACCTATCCTACACAAACCGTTCCAAACGCCAATGCCAAGCTGTAGTGAAGGTCCCGGGGTCTTTCCGTCCTGCTGCGCGAAACGAGCATCTTTACTCGTACTGCAATTTCACCGGGCCTGTGGTTGAGACAGCGGGGAAGTCGTTACGCCATTCGTGCAGGTCGGAACTTACCCGACAAGGAATTTCGCTACCTTAGGATGGTTATAGTTACCACCGCCGTTTACCGGCGCTTAGATTCTCAGCTTCGAGGTCGAAACCTCTAACCGGTCCTCTTAACGTTCCGGCACCGGGCAGGCGTCAGTCCGTATACAGCGTCTTACGACTTCGCACGGACCTGTGTTTTTAGTAAACAGTCGCTTCCCCCTGGCCTCTGCGACCACACCCAGCTCAGGCAGCAA
>NZ_JBEPCJ010000256.1:0-1089 GCF_040299565.1 Spirillospora sp. NPDC000708 | reverse complement strand
CTGCGGCTCCAGGATGGCGCGGCGCGGGGTTGGGTGCCAAGCGGTCGCGGTGGGGAGCGTGCCGGCGGCCGCCCTTGGCGCTGGGCGGTGGGTGCATGGGGTGGTGGCGGCTGCCGGTCAGCGGTACAGGCTCACCACCTGCTAGGTGGGGCGCTCAAAGAAGTGTCGCAACTCCGGTGTCGGCAAGACCGCAACCGGAAAGTGACACTTTTTTCGCGTGGTGACCTGCGCGTTTGGCGGGCGGGTGCGGGCTTGACCGGGGCGGCGGGCTGCTAGCCTCGCGCGGCTCCGGGCTGCCGGTCGGCTGCCCGCATCAGGCCGGGGGCGGCCCGCCGGAGGGGTCCCCGGTCAAGCCCGCGCCCGTTCGCGCACACGTCCTCAGCGTTCAGCTTTGGCTGGAGCGGATCATTTGTGCGGTGCTGGCGGTTCCGGTCGGTCGGCAATCCATCGCAGTAGACGGAAAGCGCGGTCGCTGGTGGTCTCTGAGCCAAAGAGTGCGGTCACCAGGACGGTGACGAGTAGAAGGACCTCAACAGCGACGAGGATCTCACCCAAGACAGGGGCGAGGATGGCTGTTCCCGCAGGCACGGCTACGGCCCCTGCCCCGGTTCCTGCCAACCGCCACGGCCGAGAGTTCACCGGGGAGTGCCGGTCCGGCCACTGGGGTGTACGCCAGCTGGGCAACTGGGGGGTCATGTCCAATAGTTAAGCCACTTCGCAGGGGGTGCGGGAGCGTTCACTAGGGGGTGCACTTGACCATAGGGGGGTGCACAAGGGGTGCAGTGTGCTGGGGTGAGTGCGTAAGGGTCCTGCTGTTGCAGATGCTGTGAGCATGGGTGCTGACACCGGCGCCGACCGCGGGCCTTACTTGGCTCTTCCTAGGAGTGAGCCGGGCTGACGCTGAACGCTTGCCGCTGGACTACGTAGTAGGGGGAAGTCTCACACACACCAACCTGCGGGACGGCGGCTTAGCGCGCTGGCAGGGTCGCACTCGCTCTTATGGGTAGAGCCCTACGCCGGAGGCGGGTCCGTGTAAGGGGTGGGGGTCGGGGTTGGTTGGGAACCAAAAAAGCGGCACCTAGTTCGCCT
>NZ_JBEPCJ010000255.1:0-1103 GCF_040299565.1 Spirillospora sp. NPDC000708 | reverse complement strand
GGGGACACCCAGTCGATGCACAGGAGCTGTCCGGGGTGCAGGTCGAGGCCCAGTTCTTCTTTCAGTTCGCGGCGGACGGTCTCGGTCGGCGGCTCGTTGGCCTCACTCATCCCGCCAGGTAAGTCCCAGTCCGGTTTGTATCTAGGGTCGACGAGGAGCAGGCGGCCTGCCTCGTCGCGGATGAGGGCGTCGGCGCCTACGCGCTTGCGCGGCTGGGTGGCGTTGCCCTCGGCGAGATAGGCACGCCATGCCTCGGGGTCACGCTCGTAGAGCGGTTCTTCTGGAGGCATCGAATCTCCTCGGCCTAACCTGCTCCGGTGGCGTCGCTGCTCAGCCAACTGTAGAGATCGCGCCTGCCCCTGAGGGCATGTTCGAGGCAGGGGAGAAACTCGGCGACTGTGGAGTTCGCTCGGTGCGGTCGGAGTAGGGCGCGCAGCTCATCGAGCTGTTGCGTTACGAGGTGCGAGCTCAGTCCCTCGATGAGGTTGAGTGTTTCGCGAGCTTGGAAGCACGCCTCGTCTGGCCTGCCTTGCGCGATGAGCACGGTCACCAGGAGCAGCCTGGCGAAGGCCCGGCTACGTGTGTGGCTGTCGGCACGAAGCTTGATTATCTGCCGGGCTTGGCGCTCGGCTTCGGCCAGGTCGCCGAGCTGGCGCATGCAGCGAGCGGCTTCACTTGCTAGAGAGCCTGCGTCGAAGGGGCTGACCCACGGGGACTGTCTGTCATCGGGGGAGCGTTCGAGTGCCTTCTCGGCATGCTGCAATGCGTCTGCACAGGCGGTTCCGTCGGCCAGTGCGGCCAAGCCGCGGGCTTCCATGGCGTAGAGCCGTGCGGAGAGTGCCGGCGCCGGCGGGGTGTCGGCGAGTTCGGCGTGGCCCTGGCGCGCCAGGGAGATGGCCTTGTCGGGCTCGTCCTGGTGCAGGGACAGTTGGCTCATGCTGGCGTAGACGTGGGCGGCGAGGTGCGGGTCTCCGCCCATCCGGGCCAGGTCGAGCGAACGGCGGAAGTGCTGGCGGGCGATCTGATCGTGGCCGGCGTCGTGGGCCATCCAGCCGGCCATCTCGGTGAACCCGCCTGCTGCGGTGAAGATGCTCGTGCGTCCC
>NZ_JBEPCJ010000254.1:0-1109 GCF_040299565.1 Spirillospora sp. NPDC000708 | reverse complement strand
CCAAAGTTGCAGCCATGATTGCTTTGATAGAGTGCATACGATTTTCTGCTTCTTCAAATTGGCGAGCATATTTAGAACGGAATACTTCGTCAGTCACTTCCATTTCTGTCAAACCATATTTTTCTTTGATTTCTTTACCATATTCAGTTTCAGTATCATGGAATGCTGGTAAGCAGTGCATAAAGATCAATTGACCATTGTCAGCATTTCC
Organism: Spirillospora sp. NPDC000708; assembly: GCF_040299565.1. Lineage (NCBI taxonomy): Bacteria > Bacillati > Actinomycetota > Actinomycetes > Streptosporangiales > Thermomonosporaceae > Spirillospora > Spirillospora sp. NPDC000708. The sequence goes on along the minus strand of NZ_JBEPCJ010000254.1, from coordinate 898 downwards.
AGTCATTTTAAGCATATCCATTGTGATACGGTATGGAGTCAAAAGTTTAACACGTTCTTCCCAGTTAGATTCTCCCATTGATACCCAAACGTCTGAGTAAATAATGTTTGCGCCTTTAACACCTTCTTCAATATTTGAAGTTGCAAGAGGTTTAGCACCTGATTTTTCAGCAAATTTATTTGCAATATCCATAACTTCTTTAGTAGGATGAAGTGAATCTGGAGCAACAATATGAACATTCACACCAAGCATAGAACCAGTTACGATAAGTGAGTTTGCCATGTTGTTACGACCATCACCTACGTAGACTAATGTCAAACCTTTAAGATGTCCAAAGTTTTCTTTAACAGTCATAAAGTCTGCAATCATTTGTGTTGGATGCCAATCATCTGTCAAACCATTCCAAACTGGAACACCAGAGTATTTTGCCAAATCTTCAACTTCTTTTTGAGAAAATCCACGACGTTCGATAGCATCAAACATTGAACCAAGCACGCGAGCTGTATCTTCTGTTGATTCTTTAATTCCCAATTGAATATCGTTAGCTCCAAGGTATTCTGGATGAGCACCAAGGTCAATTGCAGCAGTTGTAAAGGCAGCACGTGTACGAGTTGAAGTTTTTGCAAAGAGCAAGGCAATATTTTTACCTTCAAGGTAGTGGTGAGGAATGTTTTGTTGTTTCAATGCTTTCAAATGAAGACCAAAATCAACAAGGTAGTTAATTTCAGCTGGTGTGAAATCTTTTTCAGCAAGTAAGCTGCGACCTTGGAATACTGAGTTTACTTCTGCTTTTGTAATAAGTGGTGATGTCATTATTTTTTCTTCCTTTTTCTATTTTTATTATATTTAATGAATTTTTTAAATTACATTAATAAGCTAGTGATTCACTCTTTCCTAA
>NZ_JBEPCJ010000253.1:0-1112 GCF_040299565.1 Spirillospora sp. NPDC000708 | reverse complement strand
TTTGTCCGAACAGCGTCGGATTAATTTTACAATCTACCTATTAACCAAAATATCAAAAAAAGCGTATCATTGAAAGCGTAATGATTAAAACGTTTTTTACAAACGTTATAGAGGGGAGAAGTTAATATGGACTTAGTCGAAGAACTAGTCAATGTTGTTGGTAAAAAAAATGTTATTACTAACAAAGCAAAATCTTTACGTTTTAGGAAAGGGTACCGCTCAGGTAAGGGCGATGCAGTTGCAGTCGTATTTCCAACCACTTTAATGGCAATGTGGCGTGTGCTTAATGTTTTGCATGATAACAATATTATCATTATTATGCAAGCAGCCAACACTAGTTTGACTGAGGGATCCGTACCAGCCCCAGGTTATGACCGTTCTGCAGTTGTTGTGAACGGCATGAAAATTAAAGATTTACAGTTAATCAATAATGGGGAACAAGTACTAGCATTCCCCGGTACGACACTGTTTCACTTAGAAAATGAATTGCGACCACTTAAACGTGAACCACATTCAGTCATTGGCTCATCTAATTTGGGTGCATCGGTCATTGGTGGTATTAACAACAATTCTGGTGGTGCTTTGATCAGAAGAGGTCCAGCTTATACAGAGCTATCATTGTATGTTTGGATTGATGAACATGACGAAATGCACTTAGTTAACCATTTAGGCATTGATTTGGGCAAAACGCCCGAAGAGATTATTACTAATTTGCAGAACCGCAATTTTGATTTGAATCAAGTACCAGCTACTGAACATCATGGTTCAATGTTCCATCATGAACAGGTTGTGCGTGACGTTGAATCTGATAAGCCTATTCGATACAATGCAAATCCTAAAGAATTGTATGAAGTATCTGGATCGTCCGGTCACGTTGCGGCATTGGCTGTCCGCTTAGATACATTCCCAATGGATAAAAAAACACAAATGTTTTACATTGGAACGAATAATCCCGATGAGTTGGAAGATATTCGTCGCCATATTATGACGACATTCAAAGAATTGCCTGTTTCTGGTGAATATATGCATAAAAATGCTTATAAATTGGCCAAGAAATATGGTAAAGACTCACTAATTGTGATTGAAAAAATTGGTACGGGTCATTTGCCCCA
>NZ_JBEPCJ010000252.1:0-1133 GCF_040299565.1 Spirillospora sp. NPDC000708 | reverse complement strand
CTAGCTGTACTGCCCTGAGAGGTTGGTGACGCGGCTGGCGGGTGGTTGTCCTGCCAGTGCGGTGTGTCCGCGGTGATGGTTGTAGAGGTGTAGCCAGGGGGCGAGTGCGGTGCGTCGTTCGGATTCGCTGGTGTAGGGGCGGGCGTAGGCCCATTCGTTCAGGAGGGTGCGGTGGTAGCGCTCGACTTTGCCGTTGGTCTGGGGCCGGTAGGGGCGGGTGCGTTTGTGTGCGATGGCGTCTGCGGCGAGTTGGTCGCGCCAGTGGTGTGAGCGGTAGCAGGCGCCGTTGTCGGTCAGGACCCGGCGGACGGTGATCCCGGCGTCGGTGAAGAAGCGGTGTGCGCGCCGCCAGAACGCGGTGGCGGTTTCCTTGCGCTCGTCGGGCAGGATCTCGGTGTAGGCCAGGCGGGAGTGGTCGTCGATGGCGGTGTGCAGGTAGCCGTGGCCCAGCCGGGGTTTGCCGCCCGGGCGGCGGGTGCCGGTGTCGGTGCGTTGGCTGTTGCGGGCGCCGATGGCGCGGCCGTGCACGCGGTGGCCGCCGCCGTCGGGGATGTTGCCGAGCTTTTTGATGTCGATGTGGACCAGGTCGCCGGGTGCGGGGTGTTCGTAGCGGCGGACGGCTCGGTTGTCGGTGCGGCGGATCGGGCGGCCGGTGGCGCGGTCCAGATGTGCCAGGGGCGGGCAGTGGTAGCGGGTCAGGACGCGATGCACGGTCGAGGCGTGCAGACCCAGCCGGGAGGCGATGCGGGCCGGTCCGAGCCGGGCGGTGACACGCAGATTGACGATCCGCCGCTCGATCCGCCGGCACATGCGGGCCGGGCTGTGGTGCGGGCGGCTGGAACGATCGGCCATCCCCGCCGCCCCCGACCGCCGGTAGCGGTCGGCCCAGCGTCTGGCGGTGGTGTGAGAGACCTGGAACCGCTCGGCCGCCCGCCGCAGCGGCCAGCCTTCCTCCACGACACAGCGGGCCAGCTCCAACCGCCCGGCCGGCGCGAGTTTGGCGTTAGCGTGGACCACGAGGACCTCCCGGACGAGATGTGCATGTTGTGGTGACACACACCTCGCCAGGAGGTCCTCGTCCATTTCAAGCTCATCGAACCGTGTCGCCGTCACCAACGTCCATGGTCACTACA
>NZ_JBEPCJ010000251.1:0-1166 GCF_040299565.1 Spirillospora sp. NPDC000708 | reverse complement strand
CACCAGATACGACAAGCTCTCCGTCCGCTACCAGGCAATCCTTGAGGTCACCGCCATCAACGAATGGCTCCACCTACTTCGAAACACGCCCTAGGCGGCGGGGGATGGCGGCGGCTGCGCGTGATCCTGACGGCATTGATCGCCGTCGCTCTGGCGTCCTGGGGTGTGCCGCGCCTCCGGGCGGTGTTCGATGACGGCATGCGGGGGCCGTACGGACGGTTCCCTCAGCCGGTGGCGGCGCAGCCGCCCGTGCACTCGGCGAACCGGGTGGCCTCCGCCCCCCCCGGGACACGGTGATCTACAGCGGGCTCGCGATCATGCCCGCTGGTGACGGCGTACGCGCCGTCGACATCGTCACGGGCAAGGTCTACTGGCGCTACACCAAGAGCAAGTCGGATCCTCGGGCGCACATGCGGCGCCGGATCCCTGGTTATAGCCAGGTGCGGCGGACCACGCACGGTGATCAAGGAACGGTCGGTGTTTACCCGCATTTGGCTCCGGCATCCGCGCCCTTAACGGTCCGCGTCCCCTGCGCCGAGCATGGCCCCGTTCGCCGCGCGGGCCAGGGACCGCAACGACTCCGATCCCCGGGCGTGCAGTCGGCGGTCGACTGCAGCAACGCCGATACCGCCAGGAGCCGCGCGACCAACGCTCCCCCGACACCTGGAAGGCCCGGCGCGAACGTGAACAACGTCGTCCAGGACGTACACCTCGCTGTAGCGCCGGAACCGCCGTTGCAGCGGTTGGGCAGGCGGGCGAGGGGGCGCCAGCCTGGGCGCGGTCGGCGCTGACGACGGGCAGGTGCTCGGTGATCAACTCGGCCACCAGGCGCACGTCGTCATCGTCGCTCAACAGCCGCGCCTTTACGGGCCACACTCACGGAACCCGGATGCGGCGGGTGTGGTGCTCGATGACCGCTGGCAGGTACATCAGCGCACCCGCGAACGTGACGGTCTCCAGGAAGTCCGCAGGGGACGCGCTGAGGCGTCGAATGCCTCGCTGACCGACGCAACAACGTTAACCGAGGTGAGGAACACGCTGCGAGACCCTCATCCCCAACAAACGCTCTGCGGCAGGACCTCGCGGGTGAGCATCCGGATCCGCACGAGTGAAGGGGGGGGGCGCGCGGCCGCGCCCCTCCAACGGGGGGCGGAGTCGGGGTTTTA
>NZ_JBEPCJ010000250.1:0-1180 GCF_040299565.1 Spirillospora sp. NPDC000708 | reverse complement strand
GTCGAATCTGGCATTAGGTCTGGATCTTGTGTAGGATCAGAATCTATTGGCTCTTTAGACCATTTTAAGCGTAATCATCTTCAAGGCTATCAATATCTAGTATTTTGATTATCTTTCCTCGGCGCTCAATGAATCCTTTTTCTTCGAGTATTTTGAACTTACGAGAAATAGTTTCGGGAGTTGTTCCGATGAACGTTGCAAGATCTTTCATTTTCATTGGAATCATAACAGAATTTGAATCTACTACTTTGACGAGTTGCAAAAGATAATTAGCGATTCGACTTTCAACATCTTCCATCATGAGAAATTGTGCTTGATATTGCATTTCCGCAGCTCTTCTCACGGTGGTTTCAAGCAATTTCAAACTGAGCTCGGGATATTTTAACAACAAATTTTTGAAATCTTGTTGTCGCAAAAAGCAAATTTGCGTTTCTTCCAATGTTTCACCATAGAGATTATCATTCATTACTCCAAACAAGGCGTCTTCACCTGCGTATCCACCAGGTTCAATCACACGTAGTAACTGCTCTTTACCAGCACTAGAAAGCTGGTATATTTTCAAGGTACCATGCGCCACAATTGCAAGTTGAGGCACTGCAAAGGGGCTGATGACTGTTTCACCTTTTTCAAAAATTTTATGATTAACAACCTGCTCAACTTGCACTAATTCACTTTCTGAAAGTAAACCAAATAGTGGCACGAGCTGTACACAGTGGTGTTCATGATGACTAAAATGATGTTTATACTTACTCATTTTGGGGATTCTCCTTATCTTATTATCGCGCTAAAATTATCAAACTGCAAGCCTCATTCAACTAAAGCCTACAGTTTCGTAAAAACTAATTATCATTATCTTCATCTTCGTCATGAAAATCAGCAACGCTTTTACCCAAGTCACCTGCCAAGTTGCGAATAACTTGAAGATTGTAGCCGTAAAGTTCGACTACACCAGCCGCCAAAGCAAATTTTTCTTCTTTGTTTGCTAGCTTGATTGCTCGCGTAATGAACATATTTTGTGCTTGGAAATCCACAATGAAGCTTTCAAGCAGATCTTCATCAGTCCAATATTTGGCTTTTGGATCCTCGGTAATGAACTTGTGATACTTTAAAAATTCTTCAGTTGTACTTGGTACAATCTCATTTTCATCAAGAAGTAAATCCGAAATTTTAAAGAAATATT
>NZ_JBEPCJ010000249.1:0-1192 GCF_040299565.1 Spirillospora sp. NPDC000708 | reverse complement strand
CCGACGCCGTCCCCGCCCACCGCCGGCACCGGTCCGCCCCGTACGCCGCGCTCGTCGGCCCGCTCGTGCTGCCCGCGACCGCGCTGGACCAGCTGTACCCGCTGGTCGCCGGCGACCCGCTCGACCTGTCGATCACCGCGCCGAACGGGCCCGCGCAGGCGGCGCGGGCGGTCGCGGCCGCCGCGGACCTGCCGGTCGCCGTGCACGCCGTCGAGGTGGCGGTGCCGACCGGGATGACGGCGGCCGACCTGCTGTGCGGCCTGGAGCGCATCGACGTCCCGGTGTTCGTGGAGGTGCCGCGCGACGAGCGCCGTCCCGCGGTCATCGCCGCGCTCGGCGAGGCCGGGCACCGCGCGAAGTTCCGCACCGGCGGCGTCCACGCAAACCTGTACCCGGCGCCGGACGAGCTGGCCGCCGCGGTCCTCGCCGCCGTGCGCGCCGGCGTCCCGTTCAAGGCGACCGCCGGGCTGCACCACCCGGTCCGCAACACCGACCCGGAGACCGGCTTCCACCAGCACGGATTCCTCAACCTGCTGCTCGCCACCGACGCCGCGATGCACGGCGCCGGCGCCGCCGAGGTCGCCGCCGTCCTCGCCGACCGCGACGCCGCGTCCATCGCCGCCCGCGTCGCCGGCCTCGGCGAGGCGCGGGCGTCCTTCGCCCGCGCGCGCTTCCTGTCGTTCGGCACGTGCAGCATCACCGACCCGCTCACCGAACTCGCCGCCCTCGGCCTCCTCCCCGCCTCACTCCTCAAGGAAGACGCATGACCCGTATTTCGGTCCCGGACGGTTCGCTCTACGGGCTCGACAACCTGCCGTACGGGGTGTTCTCGCCGGCCGGCGGCGAGCCGCGCGTCGGCGTCCGGGTGGCGGACTCGGTCGTCGACCTCGCCGCCGTCCTCGGCGACGGCGTGTTCGCCCGGCCGTCGCTCAACGCGTTCATGGAGCAGGGCCACGAGCGGTGGGTCGAGGTCCGCGAGCACGTCATCGACGCCGTGGCGGACGACCTGCCGGACGGCGCCGTCCACGCCCTGGACGCGGTGGCGCTGCACCTGCCGTTCGAGGTCGCCGACTACGTCGACTTCTACGCCTCCGAGCACCACGCGTCCAACCTCGGGCGGCTGTTCCGGCCGGACGCCGAGCCGCTGATGCCGAACTGGAAGCATCTGCCCGTCGGCTACCACGGCCGCGCG
>NZ_JBEPCJ010000248.1:0-1206 GCF_040299565.1 Spirillospora sp. NPDC000708 | reverse complement strand
ACGTCGCTCATGGGGTCCGCCTTCCCGCCCAGGTCCACGCGTATGCGGGGTCCTCGCAGGCCAGGCCGCCCTCGCCGAGTTCGAGGGGGCGGAAGGTGTCGACCATGACGGCCAGCTCGTCGAAGAACTCGGCGCCGATGCTGCGCTCGTACGCGCCGGGCTGCGGGCCGTGCGCGAGGCCGCCGGGGTGGACCGAGACCGAGCCCTGCCCGATGCCGGAGCCCTTGCGCGCCTCGTAGTCGCCGCCGCAGTAGAACATGACCTCGTCGGAGTCGACGTTGGAGTGGTAGTACGGCACCGGGATGGACAGCGGGTGGTAGTCCACCTTGCGCGGCACGAAGTTGCAGACGACGAAGTTGGCGCCCTCGAACACCTGGTGCACGGGCGGCGGCTGGTGGACGCGGCCGGTGATCGGTTCGAAGTCGTGGACGCTGAACGTGAACGGGTAGAGGCAGCCGTCCCAGCCGACGACGTCGAACGGGTGGTTGGCGTAGGTGAACCGCGTCCCGCCGATGCCGCGGGAGGTGCGGTGCTTGACGAGGACCTCGACGTCGGTGCCGTCGGCGGTGAGGATCTCGCCGGGGCCGTGCAGGTCGCGCTCGCAGTAGGGGGCGTGCTCCAGGAACTGCCCGAACCGCGACAGGTACCGCTTGGGCGGCGCGACGTGGCCGGTGGCCTCGATGACGTAGGCGCGCAGCGGCTCGTCCCCGGCGGGCAGCCAGCGGTGCGTGGTGGAGGTGGGGATGACGACGTAGTCGCCCGGCCTGGCGTCGAGCGCGCCGAAGACGGTCTCGACGGTCGCGGCGCCGGACTCGACGTAGACGATCTCGTCGCCGGTGGCGTTGCGGTACAGCGGCGAGTCCGCCGCGGACACGACGTAGGAGAGCCGGACGTCGGCGTTGCCGAGCAGCAGCCGGCGGCCCGTGACGGCGTCGGTGCCCGCCCAGGTCTCCTTGGGGAACAGGTCGTGGAGCCGGAGGTGGCGCGGCTTGAGCGGCTGGTTCGGCGTGGTGGCCGGGTCGGGCACGTCCCAGGGCCGCGAGTCGACGATCGCGGAGGGGATCTCGCGGTGGTACAGCAGCGAGGAGTCGGCGGAGAAGCCCTCCTCGCCCATCAGCTCCTCGAAGTAGAGCCGGCCGGACGCGTCCCGGTGCCGGGTGTGCCGTTTCGGCGGCACGTCGCCGACCCGCCGGTAGTGCGCCATGA
>NZ_JBEPCJ010000247.1:0-1234 GCF_040299565.1 Spirillospora sp. NPDC000708 | reverse complement strand
GCCGGCAAGACCACCACCGTCCAGATCCTGTCCACCCTGACCCGCGCCGACGCCGGCCGGATCCACGTCGCCGGACACGACCTGGCACACCGACCCGACGACGTGCGCGGCGCGATCGGTGTCACCGGCCAGTACTCCGCCGTCGACAAGCTCCTCACCGGCGAGGAGAACCTGCTGCTGATGGCCGACCTGAAGCACCTGCCCCGCCGCGACGGCAAACGCAAAGCCGCCGAACTCCTGGAGCGCTTCGACCTGGTCGAGGCCGCCCGCAAGCCCGCCTCCACCTACTCCGGCGGCATGCAACGCCGCCTGGACCTGGCGATGACCCTGGTCGGCGACCCCCGCCTGATCTTCCTGGACGAACCCACCACCGGCCTGGACCCCCGCAGCCGCCGCGCCATGTGGGACATCGTCCGCCAACTCGTCACCGACAACGGCGTCACCATCTTCCTCACCACCCAATACCTCGAAGAAGCCGACCAACTCGCCGACCACATCGCCCTGCTGGACCACGGACACCTCATCGCCGAAGGCACCCCCGACGAACTCAAACGCCTCATCCCCGGCGGCCACGTGTCCCTGCGCTTCACCGACGACGACACCCTCACCAACGCCCTCACCGCACTCGGCCGCGGATTTCTGGACCCCTCCGACGACGACCGCCTCACCCTGCAGATCCCCTCCGACGGCGGCGTGGCCTCCCTCCGCGACCTGCTCACCCACCTGCACACCGCCGGCATCGAACCCGCCGACCTCGCCGTCCACACCCCCGACCTCGACGACGTCTTCCTCACCCTCACCGGCCAAACCCCCACCCACAACCCCGCCCACAACCCCGCCGATGACCGGAACGACGACCGGAACGACGACCGCGCCGACAGCAACGACCGCAAGCAGGAGATCGCCCGATGAACACCCTCGCCCTGGCCGCACGCGACTCGCGCACCATGGTCGGCCGGCAGCTCAAGCGCCTGATCCGCTACCCCTCCATGACCGTCCAGCTGATCATCACCCCCGTGATCATCCTGCTGCTGTTCGTCTACGTCCTGGGCGGAACCCTCGGCACCGGACTCGGGCACGGCGGGGGGCGTGACGCCTACATCAACTACGTACTGCCCGGCATCCTGCTGATGGCCGTGGCCACCGGCGCCACCGGAACCGCCGTCATGGTCGCCACCGACATGACCGAAGGCATCATCGCCCGCTTCCGCACCATGCGCATCTCCCGCGCCTC
>NZ_JBEPCJ010000246.1:0-1247 GCF_040299565.1 Spirillospora sp. NPDC000708 | reverse complement strand
GAGGCGGTAGTGATAAAACAATTGATCGGGTTGGATAAAGTAGCCTTGTTTGGGTTGGATATTTTCGATTAAATCGTCTTTGTCTTCTTCGTACCATTCCATGAAGCCTGCATACTGAGTGGAACGTTCTGGGAAGGTATCTGTTTTGCCATTTTCTTGTTCATAAACTTCTCTCAGCTGCGCATCAGACAAGTACTTATAGAAAATTAATCCCAGTAAGTAGTTTTTATACTCACTTGCATCCATCTTCCCACGTAAGATATCCGCAGAAGCCCATAGTTGTTGATTTAAACCTGTCGCCATTATAATTCTTCTTTCCATTTTTGAAGTTGTTCAAAGTTTTGTTGTAGTCGTTCTTCTAAAACTTTTGTTCTTCTTCTGTATTTTTCACCCGTTTTGGCTTCAAACTCTTCTTTACTAAGGGTCATCGAATCCAGTAAATGAGTTAAATAAGGGATCGTTTTCTTATCGCCTTGATATTCATTCATTGCAGACTGTAAAAAGTCGAAGGATAATCCAAATTCTTCGGCTTCTTTTTGAAGTTGTCTTTGAATTTCATTTTGAATCGAAGTCTCTTTTAATTGAGCCACATCGATCTCTTCAGTAGTATTGACGAGTTGATCTTTCAAGGTGTGATACATCTTTTGGATTTGAGGATCCTTTTGTTGGATTTCTTTTTCAAATTTTTCAACGGCCCCTGCTTCGTTTAATTGAATCGCTTTCAAAAGTTGATTAATATAAAAACTATCCACGATGTCTTTATGTGTCGCATTGAGCTGCGAAGAAAAAGCAATCTCTTGTAAAAGCTTCTCGAAGTCTTCCTCAGGATGCTCCTCATCCTCGATCATTTCTTTAATCTTTGTTTTAACATTTTCCGTTTTACCTTGATATTGTGGCATCTGCTCCACTACTTCTGAAAATGCTTCAAAGTCCTCTTCGTATTGATCATAGCTTCGGAGCGCTTTATAACTCTTTTCTAGCTTTTGATAAGCACTCACTTGCGCAATCATCGTTTTAAGATCATTGGGTTTATCCGATAGGTCGGCTTCGCTTTGTTTATAAAGTGTTGAACATTCGATAAATTCTTTTTTGACTTCTTCATATTCTCTTGGAATCAGTTGATCAAAGTTTTGATTTTCATTTGAGAATAGACGAAACGTGTTTTGCACATTTTCTTTCATGGTGAAGGGCTTTCTAAAAGAGACAATCAACCCAGAATCTTTTCCTGTATAAATACGATTCGTTCT
>NZ_JBEPCJ010000245.1:0-1267 GCF_040299565.1 Spirillospora sp. NPDC000708 | reverse complement strand
TTTCACCTTTATAACCTTTATCCTTATACAATTTTACAGCACGTGCATGAGAGACCATCATGTTGTGGTGTGATTGGAAGACTTTGGCAAGATCATATTTAATGCCTGGAGGGAATTTACCAACCAAGTATTGACCATCACCAATTGGGCCAATTTCATTGAAAGTTGTCCAGTAGTTTACTTCTGGAAACTCTTCAAAACAGAAAGCGGCATAATCTATAAAGTGTTATATAATTTCGCGGATTAAGAAATCTCCATTTGAATGAAGAGCTTCTGGTGTGTCAAAATGATGCAAAGTCACAAATGGTTCAACATGACGCTTGTGGCATTCAGCAAATAGTTTATGGTAGAATTCAACACCTTTTTCATTTACTTCACCGTAACCCGTTGGGAAAATACGAGACAAGGCAATAGAAATACGAATACCATTAACACCATATTCTTCAGCTAATTCTAAATCAACTGGGTATTTATGGTAAAAATCACTTGCAGGTTCTGCTGTATACCAATAATTGTCTGCAAGATACTTATCCCATGCTACTGGGCCCTTACCATCTGTGTGAGTTGCACCTTCTGCTTGATAAGCAGCTGTAGCACCACCAAAAATAAAATCTTTAGGAAGTGTTTTAGTCATAAGTGTAAGTCCTTTCAAAAAAAGCATTTGAGACGAGATTCTGTGTTCTGAAAACCAAGGAAATGGAATGAGTGATCTCGTCTCAAATAACTTTTACAAATTTATTAATCAAACTGTTGTTGAACAAATGCAAGAGCACCTTTTCCGTCACGTGTCAATTTGATATATTGAGCTCCTTCAGTTTTTACAAGTTTAATGCCCAATTTATCTGTTTCAGCCTTCATATCATCGAAGTTTGAAGCGACCTGTGGAGCCAAGATTACCAAGTCAAACTCTGGCAACATTTCACGGTGAGCACCGTAACCACCCGCTGCCGCCTTGACTGGAACATTGTATTCTGCTGCTGCTTTGTTCAAGGCATTGGCAAGCAAGCCACTTGTACCTCCACCTGCACAAAGAACAAGGACATTAGTTTCTTTTGTGATATTATTGTTTGCTGCTACATCTTCTTTAGCAACGCCTGCTTTTCCAAGAACGGCATCTGCTTTAGCAGTATTGAAGTTTGCAGCTACTTTTTCTTTAAGAGCATCGTTTGTTTTACCAGAACGTTCTTCTTCAAGAATTTGTTCATCGTATACCTTAACAAATGGGTAATAAATGATAGTATCAACAACTACCAAGAGTCCGACTAAG
>NZ_JBEPCJ010000244.1:0-1274 GCF_040299565.1 Spirillospora sp. NPDC000708 | reverse complement strand
TTCTGTATTGCCTTTCGTCAGAGTACCCGTCTTATCAAACAGAAGCGTATCAATGTGACTGAAGGTATTCATAACATCACCTCCCTTGATAAGGACGCCTCTTTTTGCACCATTCCCGATTCCTGCAACATTTGAAACAGGTGCACCAATCACGAGGGCACCAGGGCAACCAAGTACGAGAATCGTGATGGCTAGTTCTAGATTATGACTAAAAACCCAAGTAATAGCTGCAATAACAAGTACCGCTGGCGTGTAATACTTAGCAAAGCGGTCGATGAATTTCTCAGCAGGAGATTTGGTATCTTGGGCTTCTTCGACAAGTTCAATAATTTTACCAAAGGTTGTATCTTCGCCGACTTTTTCTGCTTCTACGTAAATTGTACCGTTTTCTAAGATAGAACCTGCAAAAACTTTGGTACCAGCTTCCTTTCTGATTTCACGTGATTCACCTGTGATACTGGCTTCGTTGACATAGCCAGATCCTTGGTAAATACGACCATCAACAGGAACTTGACGTCCGGTTTTTACTAAGAGTTTGTCGCCAATTTCAACTTCATCAATGTCCATTTCTTCGCCATCAGCAGATAGGGCTGTGCTGGGTGCCATATTCGTGAGTTCTTTGATACTTGATCGCGTTTTTTCAAGCGTTTTTTTCTCCAAAAATCCACCGAAAGCGAAGAGAAAAGTGACAATTGCTGATTCTTCATATTCACCGATGAACAAAGCACCGATAACTGCAATAGAAACTAGCAGGTCAATCGAAATTTGTTTCACTTTGATTGCTTGATAGGCATGAATTGCAACAGGTATAAAACCGATAATACTTGCAATAATCATTGTCGAATTCCAAATCCATATTTGATTTACACCATATTTACCAAGGTATCCGAGTACAATGAGAATGGCTGAGAGGATAACCAAGTGATTACTGTGTTGTTGAAGTCGTTTTTGAAAGTTCAGTGTTATTTTTGCCATATTTTCTACTTCCTTTAATTTTCTTTATGATACTAGTATAGCGCTACCTTTATAGATAAAAATTGATAACTATCAAGAAAATAAAAAGTATAACTTACTAGACTTTATTAACATAAAGGTAAGGTCTGTCTGACGATTCCTGCGGAAAGTTTTGGCAACTGCAGTTGCCAAAATTGGGCGTTTGCCCCAGACCCCAAGCAAACAAAAAAGACAGTTTCCTGTCTCTTTTGTTCTCTGCTTTTAGTAAATGACTATTTACTTTCAAAATTTGATCAACCATATGGAGAACCACCGGTTCC
>NZ_JBEPCJ010000243.1:0-1276 GCF_040299565.1 Spirillospora sp. NPDC000708 | reverse complement strand
ACCGCCATAAGGGAGACTAGCTTGACCATTCAAGTCGGTATCAGGGCTTGTCGTATCATAAATAACACCACTTGAATCGGTCGCAAGATTAGTGGTCTTTGGAATGACCGTTAAAAGGTTGGCAAGATTGGTCTTGACTCCTTGTGCCATATCAATATCCGTTGTGATAAAAGAGGCGAGAACAGGGATTTGAAAATTCGTATTATGTACGACGATTTGATAATTGAGATTGACATTATTTGCCCCGTAGTAGAGGGCGACAATCGAGTTTCCGTCGGAGTTGGCAATGTTTTGTTCGCCTGTAAAAGCGAGGCCAATCGGACAATCGGACGTACTTTCTTTGGGGGCTTGCCAGCTTGATTCATCTGTTGAGATGACTTTATAGATCAAATCTAGATTGGTTCCGGCTAGGGTCCTTCCAACATTAGTAATTCGTCCAGAATCTCCTGCATTCATAGTATAAGTGGTCGCAGGTATGGGCGGGCCGTCCGTTTGTCCAAAGTTTTCAGTACTGATTTGACCTGTTGTTTGACCTGTGATTGGAATAACCTCTGTATTTGCTGACCAATGAAGACCATCAGGCGTTAAAAAGTTATTTGGCACAAGGTTGTTAGCCTTGATTGTAATATTGACATCATCCAGTGTGGACGGACCCGTAATGTCATTGGCGACTGAACCGGTCGCAGAAATCGAGCTTATTGCAGGGTCTTGACCATTGGCTTGGCTGGCAATTGAACCATTTGTGAGAGCAGGACTTATGATTGTTCCGCTCGCCGATAGGCTTGAAGCAATTGTGACATTTGCTTTTGATGAATCAAGAGGAACACTTGGGGCTTTTGAAGTTGAGGCCTTTGAACTCAATGAAGCTGAAACCTCTGAAGAATTAGAGCTTGCTTCTACACTTGAAGACTGAGCCGAACTGGTTGAAGATGATGAAACTGAACTGGCGCTTAGTGTTGTGCTTGCCTGCGAAGTTAGTGAGTTTGCCTCTTTAGTTTGCGTTTCTGCCTGTGAACTTCCTGTATTTCCTTCGGTTGTCGAATCAGACACGGCAAGAGAAGAATTTACAGTTGGATCGGTGACAGCTTCAGTTTGACTTGGTGGGGTAACAGCCGAATTTTCATCAGCCTTTACTGCTAAAGGCAGACTAGTCACTAACAAACTTAAAAGAATTCCAGTGCTAAGTAACCAAAATTTACTTGATGACTTCATCTGAAAGTGCTTTTTCTGATTTTCCAATGCAAAACCTCCTTTTAGTGAATATTTTTTGTTTTCT
>NZ_JBEPCJ010000242.1:0-1323 GCF_040299565.1 Spirillospora sp. NPDC000708 | reverse complement strand
GACTACTAAGTTCTAAACATTCATTACCCAAAATCAATTTGGTCTAACATCGTTTCTCGACTAGCTTGATCTAATCCAAGATACGTTAAGGTCATAGCTTCACTTGAATGGTTTAATAAATTCATCACTAAACCAATATTATAGTTTGACTGCGTATAGACCCGATAAGCGCCTGTTTTACGCATGGTGTGTGTGCCTAGATAGTTGATACCTAATAGATCACCAACACGTGACAAGACCCGGGTTGACCCCAGAGCATAAGGCAGAAAATCCAGTAACGAACAAAAAACGTTCGCTACTGGATTTTTTGTCTTATGTGGCCGGGGTCAGGGTCGTCGGAGCGTATTTCAGAAGCCGAAGGGTGCTCAAAATAGCATAACTGCTCAACTATACACATTCCAAAAAAGTCCCCCACCCAGCAGCAAGTCACTCACCCATCACATCTTCCGCCAGAACTTCAGCATAATCAGCATCGCCACAATCAAGGCGACAGAAATCCCCAAAGTCAGCATCCAAGCATCTTGCATCCCGGCTAACGGGAGTTTCTTCACGTTCATCCCATAGAATCCGGTAATGATCGTTGGCACAGCCATGGTCAGTGACCAAATTGTCAAAAATTTCATTGTATCGTTCAGGTTGTTATTAGCAAGGCTGTTGAGGGTATGATCGATTCGGTCAACGACTTGGGTTTCAATCTCAAACATCCGTTGGACCTGTTCTCCTTCAATTTGCACGTCTTCGAATAAATCAATTTTATCTTGGTCAGCACCGACACCAAAATGGGTCTTTGGCAAACGATCGAGTTCACTGAGATTGGTTTGGACCGCGCTGGACAAAAAGGTCAACGTCTGTTGAAGATATGAAAGTGAAACCAAGTCACTGTTCTTCGTCTTCCGGTTCAACATTTTATCCAAATAGTTGCGTTTCTTGGTAATGGCGCGAGAAATTGGGATAAAACTGACAACAACTGTAAACAGTGTT
This sequence comes from Spirillospora sp. NPDC000708, assembly GCF_040299565.1. Taxonomy (NCBI): domain Bacteria; kingdom Bacillati; phylum Actinomycetota; class Actinomycetes; order Streptosporangiales; family Thermomonosporaceae; genus Spirillospora; species Spirillospora sp. NPDC000708. The sequence goes on along the minus strand of NZ_JBEPCJ010000242.1, from coordinate 342 downwards.
TGCAGAATAAATGCATCGACGCTCTTAACCTCGGGATTATCCAATGCCGAGTAAAGTGCCGTGTTGACTTCAGGTATGCCGCTTTGATTAAACGTGAATAAAACGCCCTTATGGAGCAACATGCCAAATGGCTGGGTAATGTATCTCAGCGCATCTTTGTCGAGGGCATACGGCGCCAGAAAGATGAATAATTGGTAGTCCTCATTGATATCATAAACATAATTAGTACTTTCATCATTATCAGTGACGTACTCAATAATATCTTCATCGATGCCATACTGATCTTCGAGGGTTGCCCGTTCTTCGGCATTGATTTGAATCGTTTCAATCCATTTGGTTCCA
>NZ_JBEPCJ010000241.1:0-1367 GCF_040299565.1 Spirillospora sp. NPDC000708 | reverse complement strand
CTTCCGCCCCCTCGAACTCGGCGAGGGCGGCCTGGCCTGCGAGGACCCCGCATACGCGTGGACCTGGGCGGGAAGGCGGACCCCATGAGCGACGTTCCCGCCTTCGCCCGCGGCCTGTGCGACGACGCGGCCGTGTTCCCGCCCGGCCTCGCGCCGCTCGCCGACGCCGTCCCCGCCCACCGCCGGCACCGGTCCGCCCCGTACGCCGCGCTCGTCGGCCCGCTCGTGCTGCCCGCGACCGCGCTGGACCAGCTGCACCCGCTGGTCGCCGGTATCGCCGAGGCGCTGGAGGTGTCGATCACCGCGCCGAACGGCCCGGCGCAGGCTGCCAAGGCTGTCGAGATTGCAGCGCGGTTGCCGGTCAAGGTGCACGCCGTCGAGGTCGCTGTTCCGGCCGCGATGACGGTGCGCGACCTCGTCCAATCGCTGGAGCGCATCGACGTCCCGGTGTTCGTGGAGGTGCCGCGCGACGAGCGCCGCGGTGATGTCACCGCAGCGCTGGCCGACAGCGGGCACAGGGCCAAGCTTCGAACCGGTGGGGTGACGGCCGAGATGTACCCGGACGAGAGAGAACTCGCCGCAGCCGTCACGTCCGCAGTGCAGGCGCAGGTGCCGTTCAAGGCGACCGCCGGGCTGCACCACCCGGTCCGCAACACCGACCCGGAGACGGGCTTTCACCAGCACGGATTCCTCAACCTGCTGCTCGCCACCGACGCCGCCCTCGGCGGCGGAGACGAAGCGGATGTGATGAGCGTGCTCGCAGAGCGCGACAGGGGCGGAATCGCGGCTGCGGTGCAGAATCTCAGCGAGGGCCGTGCGGCGGCCGTGCGTCTTGCGTTTCTCAGCTTCGGCACGTGCAGCATCATGGAGCCGCTCACCGAACTGGTGGAGCTGGACCTTGCCCCCACGTCCCTCCTCCACGGAAAAAGAGCCACTGCGTGACCAAGATCGAAATTCCTGAAAGGTCTCTCTTCGGGCTCGCCAACCTGCCCTATGGCGTCTTCTCGACACCGGGCGTTTCTCCTCGGGTCGGAGTGCGCGTCGCTGACCGGGTGGTGGACCTCGCGGCCACCCTGGGTGAGGACGTCTTCGCCCGACCCACCCTCAACGCCTTCATGGCGCAGGGCCGTTCACGCTGGGAGGAGGTGCGGAGTCAGGTCACCGCGCTAGCGTCGGAGGACCTGCCGGACGGCGCCGTGCACGCCCTGGACGCGGTGGCGCTGCACCTGCCGTTCGAGGTCGCCGACTACGTCGACTTCTACGCCTCCGAGTACCACGCGTCCAACCTCGGGCGGCTGTTCCGGCCGGACGCCGAGCCGCTGATGCCGAACTGGAAGCATCTGCCCGTCGGCTACCACGGCCGCGCG
>NZ_JBEPCJ010000240.1:0-1384 GCF_040299565.1 Spirillospora sp. NPDC000708 | reverse complement strand
AAGATGTTCAAATGATTTTTCAAGATGCATTTTCGAGTTTGAATCCACGGAAAACAATTTACGATATCATTGCGGAGCCTATTCGAAATTTTGAAAAAATAGATGCTAATACGGAAAATAAACGGATTCATGAATTATTGGATATTGTTGGACTACCTAAACAAGCTTTAGAACAGTATCCTTTCCAATTTTCTGGAGGTCAACAACAAAGAATTGGAATCGCACGGGCAGTTGCTACTAATCCTAAGTTAATTGTGGCCGATGAACCAGTTTCAGCATTAGACTTATCTGTTCAAGCTCAGGTTTTGAATTTCATGAAGCTCATTCAAAAGGACTTGGGAATTGCATTTCTTTTTATTTCTCATGATTTAGGGGTTGTCCGCCATATGACTGATAATATTGCAGTCATGCACAACGGTCGAATTGTCGAAAAAGGAACACGAAGAGATATTTTTGATGAGCCACAGCACATTTATACTAAACGACTCTTATCTGCTATCCCTTCGATTGATGTTACAAGAAGAGCGGAAAATCGGAAAAACCGTCTAAAAGTTGAACAAGACTTTGAGGATAAAAAAGCAAATTTTTATGACAAAGATGGACACGCTTTGCCCTTAAAAAAATTAAGTGAAAGTCATTGGGCTGCTTTGCCAAAAGGAGGGGAAAATGTGGAAAGTAATTATTAGACGTATTTTATTGATGATCCCTCAATTATTTATCTTGAGTATTCTTGTTTTCTTCTTTGCTAAATTGATGCCTGGTGATCCTTTTTCAGGGTTGATTGGTCCTCATACCGACCCACATGAAGTTGAAGCATTAAGACGGGCAGCAGGTTTATATGACCCTTGGTGGGAGCAGTATCTCAGGTGGCTAGGGAATGCCATACATGGGAATTTAGGAATGTCCTATAATCTCAAAGAGCCTGTGATGACTGTCATTGGACATAGAGCGATTAATACTTTTTGGATGTCACTTTTGTCAGTTATTTTAACTTACTTATTTGCTATTCCGATGTCGATAGTTGCAGCTCGAAATGAAGGAAAATGGCAAGACCAATTGTGGTTGACCTATAATTCAATTACTTTTGGTATTCCACCTTACGTATTCTATCTCTTGATTATCTTTATCTTTGGTTATAGTCTTAATTGGTTTCCGACAGGTGGGACGGTAAGTCCAGATGCGATGGGAATAATTCCTGTTTTCTTTAGTAAGATTTATCACATGATTCTTCCGGCTTTTAGTTTGGCGGTCTTTGGAACAGTTGGAATCTTTACTTACTTCCGCTCAGGAATTTTAGATGAACAAACACAAGATTATGTACGAACGGCTCGAGCCAAAGGGGTTAAGGAAAAAGTGATTTTTAGACGTCATATTTTGAGAAATG
>NZ_JBEPCJ010000239.1:0-1406 GCF_040299565.1 Spirillospora sp. NPDC000708 | reverse complement strand
GTGCCTTCTGCGTTGCCGCTGCTAAAGCAGTCGTTGTGGCATCATCATACTTACCGCTGGCACTTAGCGTTTTGGCGGAAGCAATCAGATTAGTCAGTGCCTGCTTAGCTGCCTGCAATTGTGCAGGATCATCGGCCTTGATATTGGTGACAACATAGTCGACGGCTGGTGATTCATTACCGTATAAATCAGTCGACTTAAACTTGAAGGTGCCATTTGCCGTGATCGTGACACCGGCTGCCGGAACATCCTGATATGTCTTGCCACCATCAGCACTATACTGAACCGTTTCGCCCGTTGCGGAAGCGTTTGCCGTCAGAGTCACCGTTTGGGCTGGTTCAGTGGTACTTGGCGTCACAGTTGGTGCTGCCAGTGTTTTCTTTGGTTCGTAGTAAACTGTGATGTTCTTGGTCGTGGTGTTGTCTTCGCTATCTGTAACAGCAACAGTCAGCACGTTTTTGCCTTCGAGCAATTTAACGGGCTGATCAATAGCCATATGACCTGGTTTGCCGCTATTGATGTTGATGTCTGCGTATTGGCTGGCGACAGAACTGCCGTTAATTGACAGACTCAGATATTGCGCATTGTCAGTGGCTGTTCCAGTAATCTGGAAGTTTGGATCGTTGGTATAAACCGGTGCATCTGTCGAGCTGTCCAATGACAATGTTGGCGCCACTGCATCCAAAATGAAGGTCAACGATTCTTGGAAGGTCTTGTTTTGAGTGGTGTCACCCACAACAACCCCAAACGGTTTTTGTCCAAGAGTACCTAAATCTAAAGTGAAACTGAAAGTCAGATCATCCTTGATTGGAATTTGCTTACCATCAACCTGCAACGTTGTCGTTGGGTGCTTGACCTTACCAGTAATCGTCGCAATCCCGGTCTTAGGGTCATAGAACTTAGCCGAGGTGGCATTGAATTCATTGGAACCAAATGTCACACCTTGATCGAACGTCACAGGATTCTTCAACATATCAGGATCATAAGACGAGGTAATCGTCTTTTGCTCCGTCGTGGTGTTTCCGTCTTTGTCGGTGGCGGTCACTTTGATGGTATTGTCACCATAATTAACCGGTACATCAACACTAAAGTGATGTTGTGCATCAAGTGCTGCTACGGTGTCGCCAACATTAACTGTCTTGGTGTCAGCACTAACCGTCCCTGTAACCTTGATGGTCGCTTCAGAGGTCTGATCCGAGCCATTGTTGAATTTCAAATCAGTAAAGGTTGGCGCCGTCAGCCGAACTTTAGTGTCAAAATGTTTAAGCAACTGGGTATGCGCCTTATCGGCATATAGATCCACTTTCGCGGCGTAATCAGCATGTGTGACCGGCATTGAGGCAGTGAAACTGTTAGTCGCAGCATCGTAGGTTGTGTTCAAATCATGTTTCTTTCCTTGTGCATCA
>NZ_JBEPCJ010000238.1:0-1479 GCF_040299565.1 Spirillospora sp. NPDC000708 | reverse complement strand
CCCAAATGTTGGGAAGGTGGTGGTTAACGCCATAGAAGTCACCGGTGTTGCTGTGCCATCGTTGTTGACAATGATCAAGCCAGCAGCACCAGCGGCTTGGGCATATTTTTGTTTATCAGCAAAGGTAAGTTCGCCACGTTTAACGATGGCAATTTTGCCTTTAGCGTCAGCAGTATAGTCGGCTACTTTCCCTTTGCTGAGGTTGCCACTAGCATCTTTAACAACATAAAACTTCTTTTGGTCAAAGCTACCAGTGAAATCGTTGCTTGAAAGCTGAATGGTTTCCGGTCCAAGCTGTAAACCTGTACCATCAGTAATGGTCACTGCCTGAGTGATGACATCCGTGTTTTCAGCGGAAGCAACTGTGGTCGCTCCTCGTGATGTCCCTGGCGTTCCCACCATTTCATTGTCTTGCAAACCGTAATAATCTTTGTTGACGCCTTCAGTTGCTGAACTGGATGTTCCTGAGTTCCCAGCAGAAATGACGGCGGCTGTTCCTGATTCGTTAGCATTTTGCACCGCAGCAAGTTCTGGATCCTCCAAGGTTTGGTTGCCTGAACCAGATCCTAAGGACATGTTGAGGACATCGGCACCGATTTTTGCCGAGTCTTCAATGGCAGAAACCAAGGTAGCTGACCCGGTTGTTGCAGAAGTGTCAGAGTTGGTGAAAACTTTCATTGCCAGTAGCTGTGCTTCTGGCGCAACTCCGACAACAGACTTGGCTGGATCGTCACCTGTCCCGTTAGCACCGATGATCCCAGCAACATGCATGCCGTGTTGTTCGTCAACCGTATCATCTGTAATGGTGTCGTTATTATCAGCATAATTAAACCCATATGGCACTTTTGAATTAAAATAGCGGCCATGCTTGGCGGTATCAGTGAATTTTTCAACATCAGATTTGGTTAGTTTAACGTCTTTATCATTGCTTAGCCGCATGTCTTTGTGTGTTGGATCAATGCCAGTGTCAATAACCGAGACAACTGTGCCTTCACCTTTATATTTGTAATTGGACCATACGGCTTGCACATTCGCCATCGAGTTTGCCTTAGTATCAGTCGGATAATAAACTTTCGCCAATGTGACTGTTTTAACTGCGGCAATTTGTTTCAGTTTAGGGATATCAACAACCCTAACTTTAGTTGAAAAGCCGTTAACGACATAGCCATAACTTTCACTGGCAGTTTGTTGGGTGACTTGTTCAACAGCTGCCTTAACGCTTGCCTGAGCCGCGATCACTTTATTGGTCTCCTGCTGAATCTCCGCCGTGCTGGAGTAATCAGTTCTTAAAGTGCCGTTTTCAGAGGCAGGCGCTGCGCTCATTTGAACAATGACGTCAACATAAATATCTTGCTGCTGAACTTTATTCAGCTTATTGTAATCAATACCTTTAGCCGCCAACTGTGTAGCAATCGCTTGATTCGTTGTCGCTGCAGTTGTGTCAGTGGCCGCTTGCTTAGCAGCCGTCACCGTATTTGC
>NZ_JBEPCJ010000237.1:0-1491 GCF_040299565.1 Spirillospora sp. NPDC000708 | reverse complement strand
TAGAGCAACAAGTAAACTTTCTTTAGAATGGACTGCGGATTTAAGCTTAATTTTTTCCTTCATAATCTGTAAAAGATAAGGTCATTATAGCACAATGATAATCTAATGTACTCTATTTAAAATAAAAAATTAAATCGCAAATTGTAAAATGAAGTTAGCCACCTTGAGTCAAGCAAAAAACATCTGAATCTCTTATACTAGAAGTTCGACCAAATAGTATAAAAAGGAAATTCAGATGCAAGACTATTCTATCACAAGCCAGAGCAAAGGGAAACACCTGACCAATCAAGACCGTTTAAACATTGAACGTTGGCACAATAAAGAAGGACTGAGCAACCGTGAGATTGCGCGCTTATTGAATAAAGCTCATGGGACGATTGACAGAGAGATGAAGCGAGGGGAAATCCAGCTCAAGCGGAAGGTAAAATACTCTGCTAAAAAGGCTCAAGAAAATTATGAAGGATTGAGGGCTCACAGTGTTCGTCCGAGTAAACTCACGACTGAGATTGATTGTTATGTGAGTACACGTCTTAAAGAAGACAAGGACTCTTTGGAAGTCATTCATCAGGCTCTAAAAGGAGTTTCTCTGAGCAGCCTCTACAATTGGGTCAACTGGGGCTGGTTAGAAGCCAAGCGTCATCATCTTTTCTATCCGCAGTATAAGGCGGCAAAGAAAATCAAACCTCGTGCGCCAAAGCATCCTTTTGGCAAGTCTATTGAAGAACGGCCTGAGTTCATTAACAATCGCTTAGAAGTGGGGCATTACGAGATTGACACGGTCATTCTTACGAGAGCTAAGAACAAGGTGCTTTTGACGCTCACAGAGCGAAAATACCGCACGGAGATCATTCGCTTGATTGATGGGAAAACAGCACAGGCGGTCAATGATGAGCTGGTGGAACTTCAAAAAAGTTATGACTTCAAATCCATTACCCCTGACAATGGCCATGAATTTGCAAGGCTCTCTGAGGTCGTAAGCTGTCCAGTTTACTATGCACACGCCTACGCGAGCTTTGAGCGAGGGACGAATGAAAACCATAACCGAATGATTCGTAGGCATCTGCCAAAAGGCACAACAAAGACGACCCCTGAAGAAGTCGCCGCTATCGAGTATTGGATGAACCATTATCCAAGAAAAATGTTCAACTATAAGAGTTCATATGAGATGAGCTTGGCTGGCTAACTTGGACTTGCAATTTGCGTAAAAAATTAAATGATCGCTAATAAGGGATATAAGTTATAAAATAATAAATATAGCATGAGAAATTAAATAGATTTCTTGTGTTTGGATAAGCAATATTAAAGGAGCGTGTGGTATAATTGACACAGGGCTTTCTTGTAAGCATATCCATTTTCTAAAAGGAGGAAAAGATATGCGTCGTTGGATTATTCATCTTGTTATGACTGTCATCGGAGCATCGCTAGGTGTTGCTGTTGTACCATCAATTTTAAAGGTATTTGGTTGGGACACAGGGATTTTGCAGAACGAAG
>NZ_JBEPCJ010000236.1:0-1492 GCF_040299565.1 Spirillospora sp. NPDC000708 | reverse complement strand
AAGAAATCGAACTCATGAAAGACTTGTTTGAGTTTGATATTGGCATTGTCAGAATAAAGAGGGACATTTCCACTTTGTCGTTGTAGATTTTTAGCAACAGTTGTTCCATACATGATTTTATTGTTTGCCGGACTTTTCTTATCAAGATAAGAAAATCGGTCTTTATTTTTGATAAAGACTTGATAATCGCCATTTTCTAATTTATCGACACAGCGTGCAGGTATCTTTATTGTCGCTTCTTTATCTAAAGCAGTATCAATCGTTACGTATAAAAAATTTTCAGTTTCTTTCTCAATTTGCCAATCTTCTACCAAAATTGAAATTTCTTTTTCTTGATTTTTTTCTTGAATACTCTCTTTGTCATTCCAAAGTTTCACGACTTCCTCTACTGAATAACCAATGGTATTTTTTTCTATCCGTTCTTTTAGATTTTCCTTTAAAAATTTATCATTTTTTAAACTTCTATCTCTAATTTTTTTGGTTTGTTCGCTTCCCTCTAAAAGATAAGTGGTATATTTTTTTGTGTCGTCCACTTTTAAATTTAAGGCTCTTGCTTTTGTTTTAAAATCTTCCCAAGTGTGAGAATGGTTCATTAAAAATTCAAGTTTGTTTTTAATCTCTTTTCGGTAAGAATTTTGAGCAAGATAGACCAAATAATTTTTGTGAGAGTTTCCTAATTTTTGTTCAGGACGGACAATAATTTTACAGCCATATTCTTTAGAAATGTTATCAGAAATTTCTTTCAATCGTTCCAAATCATTTTTATTTTGATGAAATTTATTTAAAGTTAAAGGGTCAGTTGCATTTAGCACAATATGATTATGGAGGTGTGGCTTATCGGTATGAGTAGCAATAATAAATTCCGCAGAATTTCCGAGATATTCTTTCATGGTTTTACAACCAATTTCATGAACTTGTTCAGGGGTTAAATGGTCATCAGGAGAAAAAGATTGGACAAAATGATAACCGAACCTTTCATTTTTTCGTGGCTTGTTTTTTAAAGCGATAGCCATTGTTCGAGTCGCTAACATTTCATCACAGGTTGAATGAATATCTAAAATATTTTGACCGGAAACATATTCAAAGTCATTTGTTTTTTCGGAGTTCATCACATAATCAATGAGTTGTTTTAAATCTTTTGCGGAATGAACCGTTCCGTTCGATTGTTTTGGCATATAACTCACTGTCATTTTTACTCCCTCTCCGAAATAAAATGAACAACTTTTTGAATTTTATTTTCCAAGTTTTCTAATTGCTTTTGATAATCAGACATCAATTCTTTTGTCTGATTATTTTTATTTTCGTTTAAATGTTTAGCAATTTGATTGATATTATTTCCGATACGTTTTAGTTCAGATTTTGTCGCAGAAATTTCAGAAATAATATTTTTATATTCTGAAAAATCAATAGAAAAAATCTCTTTATTGCAACAGGCTCGTCTAGCAAAAATAGAAAAATTAGTGATACCAGTTTTTCTCATCATCAATTTAAT
>NZ_JBEPCJ010000235.1:0-1506 GCF_040299565.1 Spirillospora sp. NPDC000708 | reverse complement strand
AGTGCCACTTGCGGAGACCCGGTCGTCAGCTTGTCGTCGGTTCAGGGCAGGGTCGTTAAATAGCCGCTTATGTCTATTGCTGGTTTACCGGTTTATTGACTACCGGAAGCAGTGTGACCGTGTGCTTCTCAAATGCCTGAGGTTTCAGCAAAAAACCCCTCAAGACCCGTTTAGAGGCCCCAAGGGGTTATGCTAGTTATTGCTCAGCGGTGGCAGCAGCCTAGGTTAATTAAGCTGCGCTAGTAGACGAGTCCATGTGCTGGCGTTCAAATTTCGCAGCAGCGGTTTCTTTACCAGACTCGAGTACTTACTTAAATGTCATTCCTGCTTCCTCACGGTCGCCGATGTCAGCCCCAGCGAGCGCCCCACGATCTCCTGCATGATCTCCGAGGTGCCGCCGAAGATCCGCTCAATGCGGTTGTCGCGCCAGATGCGCGCGATCTCGTACTCGTTGATGTATCCGTATCCGCCGAACAGCTGGACGCAGCGGTCGATGATCTGCCAGGCGGTCTCGGTGGTCCAGTACTTCGCCGCGGCGGCGTCGACCGCCGTGAGATGGCCCTCGACGAGCGCCATGATGCAGCCGTCGACATAGGTGCGTGCCGCGTCGAGCTTGGCCCGCATGTCGGCCAGCGCGAAGCGGTTGGCCTGGAAGGTGCCGATGGGCTGCCCGAACGCCGTGCGGGTCTTGGCGTACTCCAGCGCCAGCTCGAAGGCGCGCTGTGCGCCGCCCAGCGCGCTCACCGCGATGGCGATCCGCTCGGTGGGCAGGTTCTCCATCATGTACGCGAAGCCGCGGCCCTCCGCGCCGAGGAGGTTCGCCGCCGGCACCCGTACGTCGTGGAAGAAGAGCTCCGCGGTGTCCTGCGCCTTGAGGCCGACCTTGTCCAGCCGGCGGCCGCGCTCGAAGCCGGGCATCCCGCGCTCGACGACCAGCAGGCTGATGCCCTTGTGGCGGGCGTCCGGGTCGGTCTTGCAGGCGACGATCACGAAGTCGGCGAGGATGCCGTTGGTGATGAAGGTCTTCTGGCCGCTGAGCACATAGTGGTCGCCCTCGCGGCGGGCGGTGGTGCGCATCGCCGCCAGGTCCGACCCGGCGTCCGGCTCGGACAGGGCCAGTGCGCAGATGGTCCGCCCGGAGACGATCCCGGGGAGCCAGCGGTGTTGCTGCTCCCCGGTGAGGTGCGACAGGTAGGAGGGCAGGACGTCGTTCTGGAGCCCGAGGCCGATGCCCACCGTGCCGGTGGCCGCCATCTCCTCGGCCATGATGGCGTTGTAGCGGAAGTCGCGGATGCCCTGTCCGCCGAACTCCTCGGGGAATTCCCACCCGATGAGACCGGCCGCACCGGCCGCGCTCCAGGCCTCGCGGCTGACGATTCCGGCCTGCTCCCATTCCTCCGCGTGGGGCACGCACTCCCTGAGGTAGTAGGCACGGGCGGTCTCCCGGAACTGCTCGTGCTCGGGGGTGAAGAGCGTGCGCCTCATCGACTGGAAATAGAGGTTTTC
>NZ_JBEPCJ010000234.1:0-1508 GCF_040299565.1 Spirillospora sp. NPDC000708 | reverse complement strand
AAAAACAATGAAAATAATTAAACGGACTTTATTATCTTTTATGGCATTTGACGTTAAGTCAAGTTTTTAGAGTAACAAACGTAGAATTTTAATCTATTTATTTTAAGCACTTACCTTTTCAAATTGATTAGGTGTAAGATACCCTAAACTTTGATGGATTCGTTTTGAATTATAAAAGGCTTCGATGTACCAGAAAATACTCTGATAGGCTTCTTCAAAGTTCTTATATTTAAATTGATACACCCACTCTCTTTTTAAATGTCCATGCCAAGATTCAAGACTGGCATTATGATAAGGGTATCCCCTTCGACTGAAAGAGTGAGTCATCCCATAATACTTAAGCAACTCTTCATACTCTAGACTCGTATACTGGCTTCCTTGGTCAGAATGAAGAATAACAGCTTCTGGATAGTCTTGTGATTTAATGGCCTTATTTAAAGTTCTTTGCACTAATTCTACAGTCATTCGCTTGCCCAAATCCCAAGCAATGACTTTTTTAGTATAAAGATCCATAATGGTTGAGAGATAAGCCCATCCTTGTTGAGTAGGAATATAAGTAATGTCGGTTGACCAAACCTTATTTTTCTTTGTAGGTTCAGTCTGTATAAGATTTTTTCGATTGATGTGATCACTTAGTGAGTATCCAGGCTTAAATTTCTTAATGACTACAGACTTGAGTTGAAGTTGCTTCATTAGCTTCTGTACCAGTTTTAACCCGACTTTTTCCCCTTGTTTAAGTAGAAGATGATGAATTTTAGGAGCACCATAGATTCCTCGGTTAGCATTGAAGAGTTGAGACATTTTGAGTGGCAGGTATTGTCTCCTTAATTGAGTTTTAGATGGATGTCGGTTAATCCGTTCATAATAACTTGATTCAGGAACATCAAGAAGTTGACAGCTTAGTCTGACATTGAGTGCTAAAGTTTGTATGGTTTGAGCCATATCCGCAGCACTCACTTCTTTTTCTCGGCGAATATGGTCAATACTTTTTTTAAGATGTCTCGTTCTTCCTTAACTTTAGCCAGTTGTCTTTTTAATTCTAGAAAATCAGCTTTAGAGACGGAGCTTTCATTAGATTTAGAGTAGAGGTCTATCCATTTATAAATTGTTGCAGGGGCCACGTCGTATTCTTTAGACAGCTGGGTGACGGATTGACCAGAATGATAGAAGGCGATAAGGGTTTCTTTAAATTCTTTTGAGTAGCGTTTTTGCATGTTTTTGTCCTTTGTCTAAATTATACAATAGTGACTCTAAGATTTAAGGATAACATCATTAAATATGGTATAATTTAAGGTATATAATATGTATGTGGAGATACCATGAATCAAAAAAAGAGGCGTCATTATCGTAAGAAAAAACACACAGTACTAAAAGTTATTTCAATTATTTTTGTATTAGTAATTATCGCTGTTGCTTCTATAGCCTACGTAGCTTATAGAAATGTTGAATCAACCTTTTCAACATCATATGAAAATTTCCCTAAAACAACAAGTATCGACTTAAAAAAG
>NZ_JBEPCJ010000233.1:0-1579 GCF_040299565.1 Spirillospora sp. NPDC000708 | reverse complement strand
GCCCGACAGCGCCACCGCCTACCGGAAGTCTGCGCACAGCTCGCAGCCGGGGAACTGTCCTACGGCTACGCCGCCACCGTCGCCGACTCGGTCGCGCGCCTCGACGACATCGACTGCGCCGAGGCCGAGACAATCCTCCTCGGGTTCGTCGAGCAGGGCTTCTCGGCCGGGAAGGTAGCCGCGTTCGGGCGCCGCATCCACGATCTCATCGCCGAACGCGACGACACCGAAGACGCGCCCGACGAGGATTCGCGGCGCGGTTACGACAAGTCCTGGCTCACCACCACCCGATCCCTGGACGGCGGCCGCTACGTCAAAGGCTGGCTGAACCCCGAAGACGCCGCGACCTGGGACGGCACACTCGCCCCACTGGCCAAGCCGGCCGGACCGGACGACCGCCGAGACCTCCCCGAACGCACCGCAGCCGCCTTGTCGAGCGTGCTCTCAGGCGGCCACAAGGCGTCCAAGGTCACCGTCATCTGCGACCTGGACACCCTCACCGGCGGCAACGCACCCGCCCGCCTCACCGACGGCACCCCCATCCCCGCCGCACAAGCCCGCCGCATCGCCCTAGCCGCCGGAGTCTCACCCCTCCTCCTGGGGCGCGGGAACACCCCGCTGTACCTGGGATATCGGGAACGGTTCGCCTCCGCAGCACAACGCCAAGTCCTGGAGACGCTCTACTCCTCCTGCGCGGTGCGAGGCTGCGAAGTGCCCGGGACGCTGTGCGAAATCGACCATGTCCACGGCTGGGCGCTCGGGCGATCGCCCACCGACATCGACCAACTCGCACTCACCTGCGGATGGCACAACCGCTTCAAGCACAGTCACCCCGACCAGATCCAGATCAGCAAAGATCAGGACGGGCGCTACGTCTACCGGCTACTCCCACCAGCCGACGCCAGAGGATCCGCAACCGGGACTGGACCACCGGGCAGCATCGGCCCACCCGACAGCACCGCGCTCGACTGGGCCGCATAACCGCAACACCTCACCTCGGAACACTGCACACGGCCATGCCCTGCGCCGGTCCGCCCGCATCCCCACCGATGACGGGCGGCCCCGGCATGCCCACACCACAGCCGACCGCCTCACACCGGCTGCGCATGAACCACCAGACGGCCCTTCGGAGACCGCCACCAGTCACCCGGCCACTACGCACCGCCCAGCAGCACCGCCCAACACCGCCCAACACCGCCCCGGACCGAACCGCATAGCTGCCCCCCCCGCATAACACCCATCCACCCGGCCCGCACCCTGCGCCGGTCCAGCCGCAGCCACCCTCACGACGGGCGAGCCAGCCCCCACGACAAGGCCATGCCGACACGACAGCGCGATACACCAATGCAATAGCCAAGGCCGCCTGTCGAATGCGGTACGCCAACACTCCACGGCCCGTGGTGCCAGCGCCCCGGCAACGCACCACATCGGGGGTGGCTCGTTTCCGATCGGGTGTTGCGGTGTTGCCCTTGGGTTCTCTTCGTACCTGGCGGAAGGGGGTGGTGGGGTGGCGCGACCCGGGGGCGGGGGGGGGGGGGGGGGGCCCCCCCCCCACCCCCCGGGCCCCCGGGGCGGCGCA
>NZ_JBEPCJ010000232.1:0-1640 GCF_040299565.1 Spirillospora sp. NPDC000708 | reverse complement strand
GCCGATCTGGTGCAGCACTTCGGGCGTAGTCGGGGCGCGGTGCGCTCGGCGCTGCTGCGGCTGGGCCTGGTCGAGCGGGCGGCGTCGGCTCCGGGAGCTGCACCGGTTCGGCATGGCCAGTGAGCTGGGCCGTTACTGGCGCGATGGCGAGCAGCCGGCGGCCGTGCCCTGCGCGGTGGGCTGAGCCTGATCGGGGACAAAGCGCGGCTGCCGGTCGCGGAACTTCGCGCGGCTCGCCGATGGGAACGCGCCGGGGGTGCGCTGGGTGCGCGTGACGGCGGACAGGTCGGCGGGAGGGCGTCACGGCGTCGGAGGGCCGAGCCGAGTGGGGTAGGGGCCCCGCTCGGTCTCGTGCCCGTCCGGGCGCCGGTGACCGCCCGATCCGCCGGGTACTGCTCCGGCGGTCAGCGTCACCCGAGCGGCCCCGAAGCCGCGTCCATCGGCCCACCATGCGCGAAGGCGCGCGCCGCAACGGCGCGCGCCTTGACCTAGTAGGGAAAACCCTCACACACGATGCCGACCACGGGCGGTTGCCGGACATGCTGTTACCTGCGCATGATCGGCAAGTCTGCTCCCGCGAGGACGAGCGTGCCCATAATGGTTTTCGCGAGAAGTGCTCGACCTGGAAGGGTGAAGTGTCGTGTGGGTTGTGAGTTCACTGCCCTACCTGTCCCCTCGACAGCAGGGCCAAAGTGACGCCTGGTCGGAGGAAGCCGCTCAGGCTGGCAGGGTAGGCACGCAGCGGTTGCGGGGAGTGTCGGCAGAGGTCCCGCCTTCGGAGGTGGCGTCGGCGCTTGGCCTGGTGTCGGGCGCTATGGCGGTGGTGCGCCGTAGGACAATGCTGCTGGACGGAGAGCCGGTCGAACTGACGGACTCGTGGTACCCGATGGAGGTCGCGGGCGGGACCGCCCTGGCCGACACGGGAAAGATCAAGGGTGGCGCCGTGACCTTGCTTGCGGACCTGGGCTACCGGGTGCACGAGGCGCGAGAGGACATTGTGTTCCGGGGCGCCACGGCCGATGAGGCTGCCGAGTTGGCATCGCCGGTTGGAACGCCTGTGATCGTTCTGTCCCGGACCTGCCTGAACACAGAAGGGGCGGCGTTCGAAGCGTCGGTCATGGTGATGCTCGCGGAAGGCCGTCACCTGCGGTATCGGCTGGTCGCGGGTTGACGACGTTGACGCAACGCGCAGATGACCGGCCGCCGTATGAGCAGATGGCAGCGGAAATGCGGGCTCGGATCATGGCGGGAGACCTGGCGCCGGGAACGCAACTGCCGTCCACGGCGCATCTGGTCGCGGAGTTCGGCGTCTCCAACACGACAGTGCAGAAGGCGCTCGCGGTGCTCAAGGCAGAGGGCTACCTGACGAGCCGCCAAGGCAAGGGCGTGTACGTCCGCGACCGCCAGCCGTTCCGGGTAGAGGTCGGCGCCTACTTCGCACCCGCTCCTGGTGGGTACTCCTACGAATTGTTGGAGGTTGGGGAGGTTCCGGCCCCGAATGCGGTCGCCGCTGCGTTCAACATCGCTGACGGCGATCACGTGCTACTAGGCCGTGTCTCGAAGTCGGGTGTGTGACGGTGTGTCGTGATCTCTAAGTAGAGAGGTCTCCGGTAGATGGGTTCATCGACGAAGAAGAACCT
>NZ_JBEPCJ010000231.1:0-1658 GCF_040299565.1 Spirillospora sp. NPDC000708 | reverse complement strand
GCAGGTTTTAATGAGTTGGAACGTCAAGGAGAAGAATTCAGTGGATTGTTTGCGGATATTGATTTAAACTCCACAAAATTAGGCTCAAATGCACAACAACGTAATGTGACGATTACTGAGGTCTTGCGTGCTTTAGATGAGATTGACTTATTTGAACACAATGGCGATGTGATTGGGGACGCTTATGAGTATTTAATTGGGATGTTTGCGGAAGGTGCGGGTAAAAAAGCAGGCGAGTTTTATACCCCACAAGCTGTTTCACGCATCATGTCAGAGATCACTTCAATCGGCCAAGAATCTCGAGCACCTTTTCATATCTATGACCCTGCGATGGGTTCAGGTTCTTTGATGCTTAATATTCGTCGCTATCTCATCAATCCAAATCAAGTGCACTATCATGGACAAGAGTTAAATACAACGACCTTTAACTTGGCACGTATGAACTTAATTCTTCATGGGGTGGATAAAGAACGCATGAACCTGAATAACGGAGATACTTTAGATGCCGATTGGCCCTCAGAAGAGCCTTATCAGTTTGATTCCGTAGTCATGAATCCACCTTATTCTGCAAAATGGTCAGCGGCAGATCAGTTTCTCTCTGACCCTCGTTTTGAGCGTTTTGGAAAATTAGCGCCTAAATCTAAAGCTGACTTTGCCTTTCTCCTTCACGGTTTTTACCATTTGAAAGAATCGGGAACAATGGGAATTGTCCTTCCGCATGGCGTGCTCTTTAGAGGAGCCGCAGAAGGAACCATTCGTCAAGCCCTTTTAGAAATGGGAGCCATTGATGCGGTCATTGGCTTGCCGGCCAATATTTTTTTTGGAACGAGTATTCCGACAACGGTTATTATTTTGAAGAAAAACCGCTCTCATCGTGATGTCTTATTTATCGATGCTTCTCAAGATTTTGAAAAACAAAAAAATAAAAATGTCCTGTTGGATGAACATATTGATAAAATTGTTTCTATCTACAAAAAACGAGAAGATATTGAAAGATATGCTCATGTTGCAAGTTTTGATGAGATCCAAGAAAATGACTTTAACTTAAATATCCCTCGTTATGTCGATACCTTTGAGGAAGAGGAACCGGTTGATTTGGTTGCAGTAAATACCAATCTCCTTAAGGTCAATGAAGAATTAGTTCAACAAGAGCAAGTGCTCTTATCGTTGATTGACGATTTTTCAGAAAGTGAAGAGAATCAAGCCTTAATTGATTCGATGCGTCTTCTTTTGAGAGGTGGGCATGATGAGTAAAAAGAGTCCACAATTAAGGTTTGAAGGTTTTACGGATGATTGGGAAGAGCGTAAGTTAGGAGAATTATCTAATATTGTTGGTGGTGGAACACCAAGTACATCGAACCCTGAATACTGGGACGGTGATATTGATTGGTATGCACCAGCTGAAATTGGAGAACAAAGTTATGTTAGTAAAAGTAAAAAGACTATTACTGAACTAGGTCTAAAGAAGAGTTCAGCTCGAATTTTACCAGTAGGAACCGTCTTATTTACTTCTCGTGCTGGTATCGGAAACACCGCTATATTAGCCAAAGAAGCTACAACTAATCAAGGGTTTCAATCAATTGTTCCTGATCAAAATAAACTTGATAGTTATTTTATTTTTTCAAGAACTAATGAGCTCAAGCGATATGGGGAAGTCA
>NZ_JBEPCJ010000230.1:0-1665 GCF_040299565.1 Spirillospora sp. NPDC000708 | reverse complement strand
GTCCACCCTTGACTTTGGAGCCTCTGCGGCCCCTAGGCAGGTGATGGGGGCAGGCTCCGCCTGCCCCGCCCCCGGGTCGCGCCACCCCACCACCGTCTTCCGTAAGGTGCGAAGAGGACCGAAGGCAACACCGCAACACCTGATCGGAAACGAGCCGCCCCCGATGTGGTGTGTTGCTGGGTCACTGGCATCACGGGCCGTGGGGTGTTGGCGTGCTGCGTTAGGCAGGCGGCCTTGGCTATTGCCTTGGTGTATCGCGCTGTCAAGTCGGGACCGCACCGTCATGGGGGGGCAGGTTGGCTCACCCGTCGTGGGTGGCGGCTGCGGGTGAACCTGCGCGCGGCGCGGGCCGGGATAGATGGGTGTTAGGCGGTGGTGAGGCTGCTATGCGGTTCGGTCCGGGGCGGTGTTGGTCGGTGCTGCTGGGCGGCGTAGTGGCCGGGTGAAGAACGGGGGACAGGCTCCGCAAAGGGCTGTCTGGTGGGGCACCCGCAATTGGTGTGAGGCAGTCGCCTGGCGTGTGAGCATGCCGGGGCCGCCCGTCATCGGTGTGGATGCGGGCGGACCGGCACAGGGCACGGCTGGGAGCGGTGTTGCGGTGGTGGGTGGTTACGCAGCCCAGTCGAGGGCCGAGTCGGGTGGGCCGATGCTGCCTGGTGGTCCAGCCCCGGTCGCGGACCCTCTGGCATCGGCCGGTGGCAGCAGCCGGTACACGTACCGCCCGTCCCGATCCTTGGTGATCTGGATCTGGTCGGGGCGACTGTGCTTGAAGCGGTTATGCCATCCGCACGTCAGCGCGAGCTGATCGATGTCGGTGGGCGATCGCCCGAGCGCCCAGCCATGCACGTGATCCACTTCGCACAGCGTCCCGGGCACTTCGCAGCCTCGTACCGCACAGGAGGAGTAGAGCGTCTCCAGGACTTGGCGTTGTGCTGCGGAGGCGAACCGTTCCCGGTAGCCCAGGTACAGCGGGGTGTTCCCGCGCCCGAGCAGGAGGGGTGAGACTCCGGCGGCTAGGGCGATGCGGCGAGCTTGTGCGGCGGGGATGGGAGTGCCGTCGGTGAGGCGGGCGGGAGCGTTGCCGCCGGTGAGCGTCTCCAGGTCGCAGATGACGGTGACCTTGGAGGCCTTGTGCCCGCCCGAGAGCACGCTGGACAGGGCGGCTGCGGTGCGTTCGGGGAGGTCGCGTCGGTCGTCGGGTCCGGCCGGCTTGGCCAGCGGCGCCAGGGTGCCGTCCCAGATGGCGGCGTCTTCGGGGTTCAGCCAGCCCTTGACGTACCGGCCGCCGTCCAAGGAACGCGTGGTCGTCAGCCAGGACTTGTCGTAGCCCCGCTTGGTGTCCTCATCCGGTGCTTCTTCGACATCGTCGCGCTCGGCGATGAGATCGCGGATCCGGCGCCCGAACGCGGCTACCTTCCCGGCCGAGAAGCCCTGCTCGACGAACCCGAGGAGGACTGTCTCGGCCTCGGCGCAGTCGTGGTCGTCGAGACGCGCGACCGAGTCGGCGACGGTGACGGCGTAGCCGTAGGACAGCTCCCCGGCCGCGAGCTGTGCGCAGACCTGCGGGAGACGATGACGCTGCCGGGCGAGGGTGAGGCGCTCCTTGGCTCGGCTGTCGCGCATGCCCAGCCGCGACCGCAGCCACGCCTGTGCGGAGGGATATCC
>NZ_JBEPCJ010000229.1:0-1682 GCF_040299565.1 Spirillospora sp. NPDC000708 | reverse complement strand
TCCCGGACGAGGCCCTGGGCTTCCGCTACAGGAGACAAAATCGAGAACCGCCGCGACCGTCGCATGCGCCAGAATCACCCACATCGGCACTCCCGGCGACTCGGAACATAACCCAGGGTGTCTCGAAGGAGTGATGACTCATGAAGCCCGCAGCTCCGCCCACACCACTTTGCCACCGCCCTGTGCCGGGTACCAGCCCCACTTGTCACAGTGGGTGCGGACGACGAACAACCCGCGTCCGCCCTCGGACTCGAAGTCGGGCAGTTGCTCGACCGGCGGCTCGTCACTGCTGTCCCACACCTCGATTAGCAGCACGGCCTGCCCGTAGGACAGACGCAGCCGTACCCATTGGAGCTTGGTGACCTCGGTGTAGGGCACCGCGAGCGGAGCCTCCGCGTACGCCTTCTGCTGCCGCACATCGAGTGTGCCCGTCGCCTTCACCGCGTTACTGATGAACTCGGTGATCACAAGCTTCGCGTCACCGAGCGCGACGCATGCACTCCATCGCTTCAAGACGTCCTCGGTGTGCCGACGTGCCCAGTACGCGGCGTTGGGAAGCGCGATGAGCGTCAGCACGCTTTGATGTGTCCAAGCAGTCATTTTGCCGACCTCGCGCATCGCCAGCCCGTTTGAGAGCAGGGCCGGCGCCGGAGCCTGAGCTCACACAGATGCCGCAACGGGGGAAACGAACATCTGCTGACGACGCCGACCCTGCGCTTGAAGCACGGCGGACACACTCCCGCACCAACTCGTCTGCCTGCGGTGCACATGGCGCCCTCCGGACGGGTCAATGCCTGCCGTGAGTGACCAGCCTCTGATCTGGAGGGCCACCGAGCTACGCGAGTTCGGCATAGCGCTTATGCGCTTGATGTATAACACTGAAACAGGCATCGCCCGGCCACGATCACCCAGCGAAATCGATCACTCCAGGAAGTCACCGTCGGCCATGAAAACTGGGGACAATGCCCGCATTTGCCACAGTTGTGGCACGCGCCTGGCGCGGAGCAATCCAGGAGCTCAGTGCGCCCCCTGCCAGGCGAAAGCACGTGATCGTTTCAGCAAGCCGCCCGCCGTACCCGCCGACTTCTGGAATGCCCAACCACTCCGCACAGCCCTGGACAACTGGCACATCGGGCGCCTCATCCGGGCCTACCGTCACCATCCACACCATGGGCCCCGTGCCCTGCCGCAGGATGTCGTCGCGCGCTGGCTCAACATCACCCAGACCCAACTCAGCCGCATCGAGAGCGGACCGCCCGTAGCGGACCTCGACCGCCTCGTCCCCTGGGCCCGCACCCTCGGCGTTCCATCTGACCTGCTGTGGTTCAAGCTCCAAAAAGAGACGCAAGCACCGCCCCCAGCCCACGTTCCCCAACGGGCCGTCAAGCCATCGCTCCCCGCAGCCGTGCAGCACGTATTCAGCCCGCTCGGCAGCACCCTGCCATCGAGCGACGACCCGGATATGACGACGCTCCACGCTTTCCGCGCGGCAGACCGGCAGGTCGGTGGTGGCCACCTCTACCCCACTGTCACCAGCTACCTGCAATCCACCCTTGCACCCCGACTGTTCGGCAGCCAGACGAACAAGGGACGCACGAGCATCTTCACCGCAGCAGGCGGGTTCACCGAGATGGCCGGCTGGATGGCCCACGACGCCGGCCACGATCAGATCGCCCGCCAGC
>NZ_JBEPCJ010000228.1:0-1685 GCF_040299565.1 Spirillospora sp. NPDC000708 | reverse complement strand
TCCCGGACGAGGCCCTGGGCTTCCGCTACAGGAGACAAAATCGAGAACCGCCGCGACCGTCGCATGCGCCAGAATCACCCACATCGGCACTCCCGACGACTCGGAAGATAACCCGGGGTGTCTCGAAGGAGTGATGACTCATGAAGCCCGCAGTTCCGCCCACACCACCTTGCCACCGCCCTGTGCCGGGTACCAGCCCCACTTGTCGCAGCGGGCGCGGACGACGAACAGCCCGCGTCCGCCCTCGGACTCGAAGTCGGGCAGTTGCTCGACCGGCGGCTCATCGCTGCTGTCCCAGACCTCGATGAGCAGCATGGCCCGCCCGTAGGACAAACGCAGCCGTACCCACTTGAGTTGAGAGACCTCGGTGTAGGGCACCGCGAGCGGAGCTTCTGCGTATGCCTTCTGCTGCCGCACATCGAGTGTGCCGGTCGCCTTCACCGCGTTACTGATGAACTCGGTAATCACAAGCTTCGCGTCACCGAGCGCGACGCATGCACTCCACCGCTTCAAGACGTCCTCGGTGTGTCGACGCGCCCAGTACGCGGCGTTGGGAAGCGCGGTGAGCGTCAGCACGCTTTGATGTGTCCAAGCAGTCATTTTGCCGCCCTCGCGCATCGCCAGCTCGCTTGAAAGCAGGGCCGGCGCCAGAGCCTGAGCTCACACAGATGCCGCAACGGGGGAAACGAACATCTGCTGACGACGCCGACCCTGCGCTTGAAGCACGGCGGACACACTCCCGCACCAACTCGTCTGCCTGCGGTGCACATGGCGCCCTCCGGACGGGTCAATGCCTGCCGTGGGTGACCAGCCTCTGATCTGAAGGGCCGCCGAGCTACGCGAGTTCGGCATAGCACTTATGCGCTTGATGTATAAGACTGAGACAGGCATCGCCCGGACACGAGCACCCATCGAAATCGATCACTCCAGGAAGTCACTGCCGGCTATGAAAACTGGGGACAATGACCGCATTTGCCACAGTTGTGGCGCACGCCTTGCGCGGAGCAACCCAGGCGCGCAGTGCGCCCCCTGCCAGGCGAAGGCACGTGATCGTTTCAACAAGCCGCCCTCCGTCCCCGCCGACTTCTGGAATGCGGCCCCACTCCGAGCAGCTCTGGAGAACTGGCACATCGGGCGGCTCATCCGGGCCTACCGTCACCATCCACACCATGGTCCCCGCGCCCTGCCGCAGGATATGGTCGCGCGCTGGCTCAACATCACCCAGACCCAACTCAGCCGCATCGAGAGCGGACCGCCGGTCACCGACCTCGATCGCCTCGTCCCCTGGGCCCGCACCCTCGGCGTTCCATCTGACCTGCTGTGGTTCGAGCTCCAAAAAGAGACGCAAGCACCGCCCGCCGCCCGCGTTCCCCAGCGGGCCGTCAAGCCATCGCTCCCCGCAGCCGTGCAGCACGCCGTACTCAGCCCGCTCGGCAGCACCCTGCCTTCGAGCGAAGACCCCGATATGACGACGCTCCACGCTTTCCGAGCGGCAGACCGGCAGGTCGGTGGTGGCCACCTCTACCCCACTGTCACCAGCTACCTGCAATCCACCCTTGCACCCCGACTATTCGGCAGCCAGACGAACAGGGGACGCACGAGCATCTTCACCGCAGCAGGCGGGTTCACCGAGATGGCCGGCTGGATGGCCCACGACGCCGGCCACGATCAGATCGCCCGCCAGC
>NZ_JBEPCJ010000227.1:0-1689 GCF_040299565.1 Spirillospora sp. NPDC000708 | reverse complement strand
CTCCGCAAGGACGGATTGGGGTAGGATTATCTTTTTAGACGAGGCGCTAATTCTTTTTTAGTGTGACCTGTTTATCTTGTTTGTTTAAGCGAACAGTTGCTCTGTTCGGTCAGAGTTGCACCCTAACAAGAAAAGACAAACTAGAACAGCCCTAGAACATCATATTTTAGCTTATAAGCGATTTTAGAGTAACTTTGGTATAAAATATCATGGATAAAAGAATAAGCCCTCAAAAGGGCTAATATCAGCTTATTCTTTTCTGTCTTCTCTTACCACGTTATATTTTTGACGATAACGTCGAAAAGTCGTTCGATTAATTCCAGTTTTACGCTCGATTTCTTTTTCTGTTAATCCTTGTTGGTATAAATCAAAGGCATGTTGCAATCCCTCATCTTCAAAAGAATATTTCTTTTTTCGTCCTTTAAATCGTCCCCGTTGTTTGGCAATGGCAATACCTTGGGCTTGCCGTTCTTTAATCCGCTTTCGTTCACTTTCTGCTTGGTATTTGTACAATTCAATCATTAAGTTATTGATTAAACGCCTTAAATTATCGTCTTCAATCCCTGTCATGGATGGCAAGTTTAAGACTTCAAGCGTTGCGCCTTTTTGTTGAATTTGGTTCATCAGTTCGGTTAATTCTTTGTTATTTCGTCCTAAGCGGTCTAATTCTGTCACCACGACAATATCACCCTCATGTAAATAAGTCAGCATGGCTTGTAATTGAGGACGTTCAGTAGATTGTCCGCTTGCCTTATCTGAAAACACCTTAGAAACGTCTTGTAAGGCGTCTAATTGGCGGTCTAGGTTCTGTTCTTTGCTTGAAACACGAGCATAACCTATTTTTGCCATTTTCTACTCCCCCTCTTTATCATTATTGGCTTCTGCCAAATCGTCCAACGTTTTAAGTAAATCAGATAGTTTATCATGTTTCACTTTATAAATCACTTGCTGTTTTTTATCCTTACCAATGGTGATGTAATCGCCATAAATCATGTATCTTCTGACAAATTTTGTTCCACGGTTCAAATCCAGTGTATACGTACTAGCACCGACTAAACCGCCAGTATCTTTGACCTCATTTTTTTTGGATAAATCCAACTCATCAAGATAATCGACAATTGATGAAACCATTTCTTTTTCCTTGATATTCATATCCGTTTCTTGAAATTGATAGTTACTCCCATTTGTAATGGTAAAATGAATACGGTCAATATTCTCTTTCGATAATTTTTGGGAGTTCGTACCACATGCTACAAGTCCAAAAATAGCTAGAAGAACAATACTACTAAATGCGATTATTTTTTTCATTATAGTTTCTCTCTTTCTTTTATGATTGTTTATAGCCCTTTTGCGAGTAATTGGAAAAATTGTGCTAAAAAGTCCACAAACTCTTTTTCGCTCATGATAATTAAAGGCTGTCCGGATTCAATTGCTTGTTCTGCTTCTGTCAGTTTTTGAGAAGGGGAATAGCCTTTGATTAAATCAATGGGGAAATAGCCTGTCACCAGCCGTGTGGTTTTTTTCGTGACACTACTTTGATTATGACCTTCTAGCCCTGAAATAATAGCTTGCGCCTGTTTTCTCGTCATTGTGGTGAGTGTTCCAGTGAACACGAAATATTCATTTTCTAACAATTTTCCACCTCTTTTTTTGAACAAGTCTATTGAACACCTACAATACCTATTATAC
>NZ_JBEPCJ010000226.1:0-1711 GCF_040299565.1 Spirillospora sp. NPDC000708 | reverse complement strand
CGATCGCCACGGCCACCGCCTCCGGCGCGGCCGGCCGCGCGATGAGGGCGGGCCGCCGGTCGATGTCGACGTTCCACACCGAGCGCGCCGCGTCGAACCCGGGGTCGCCCGGCCGGACCAGGATGCCGTCAAAATGGCGGCCGAGCGTGTCGTCCAGGACCTTTCTCATTGGCTGCCTCCCTCCCGTCGTTGGTTTTCTCGAGTGTTCATAAGACCGGTAGAGATTGGCTGAAGAGGGGCTGAAGGCGCGCCGCGCGCCTACCCCCACCATTTCCTGAGTGCTCCTTCAGGCCGGCTCGCGAAAGTGAACGGGACAGCCGTTCGGCCTGCCCTTCGGGCACGGTCCACAGGATGAGGGAAGAAGGGCGATGTCAGATCAGGGAAGCGTGAAGTCCGAGTACGACGTCATCGTGATCGGCGGTGGCCCCGCGGGCGCGTCGACCGCCGGCCTGCTGGCCCTGCGCGGGCACCGGGTGCTCGTGCTGGAACGCGAGCAGTTCCCGCGCTACCACATCGGGGAGTCGCTCATCACCGGATGCGTCGGCGTTCTCGACGAACTCGGCCTCCGGGAGCGGCTCGACGCGCTCGGATTCGTCAAGAAGTTCGGCGGGAGCCTCGTGTGGGGGCGGGACGGCCGATGGGGCTTCAAATTCACCGAGGGCCGGCCGGAATTCCCGCACGCCTACAACGTCCGCCGCGCCGACTTCGACGCGCTGGTGCTCGGGCGGGCCCGGGAACTCGGCGCGCACGTCCGCGAGGAGGCCGCGGTCAAGGGCCCGATCGTCGAGGACGGCCGGGTCGTCGGCGTCCGCTACAAGCTGCGCGGCGGCGAGGAGACCGAGGCGCGGGCGACGATGGTGGTCGACGCGTCCGGCCAGGCGCGGCTGCTCGGCCGGCACCTGACCACCGTCGAGTGGACCGAGGACCTGCGCAACGTGGCGGTCTGGGCCTACTTCCAGGGCGGCGAGCCGCTGACCGGCGACGAGAGCGGCAACATCTTCATCGAGCACGTCCCCGGCGGATGGTTCTGGTACATCCCGATCTACGACGGCACCCACAGCGTCGGCTACGTGACCTCCGCGGCCGAGGCGACCGCCGCCGGGCAGGGGCTGCCGGAGCTGTTCCAGACCAAGATCGCCGAGTCCACCCACCTGAAGGAGATGCTCGCGAACGCCGTCCAGACCAGCGGGCACCGCAACGCCCGCGACTGGTCGTACGCCTGCGGCCGGCTGAGCGGCCCCGGCTGGGTGCTGGTCGGCGACGCCGCGGCGTTCGTGGACCCGCTGTTCTCGACCGGCGTCACGCTGGCGATGCTGGCCGCCGCCGCGGCGGCCAAGGGCATCGACGTCGTCCTGAAGGACCCCTCGCGCGAGGCGGACGTGTTCGAGCGGTACGAGGCCTCCTACCGCGACTTCCTGGAGAACATCGTGTCGTTCGTCCGCTTCTTCTACGACGCCGGGCTCGACCAGGAGGCGTACCACCAGTACGCGCAGGCGCTCATCGACCCGGGGAAGCTGTTCTTCCCGCGCAAGGACTTCGTGACCCTGATCTCCGGCCTCAACTCGCT
This sequence comes from Spirillospora sp. NPDC000708, assembly GCF_040299565.1. Lineage (NCBI taxonomy): Bacteria > Bacillati > Actinomycetota > Actinomycetes > Streptosporangiales > Thermomonosporaceae > Spirillospora > Spirillospora sp. NPDC000708. The sequence goes on along the minus strand of NZ_JBEPCJ010000226.1, from coordinate 144 downwards.
GCAGCCCATCTTCGACCCGGAGCCGGGCGGCCCGGTGCCGGCCGCCACCTGACCGGCCGAGCACGGCGAGAGGGGCGGTCCGAGGAATCGGACCGCCCCCCCCCGCCGGGGCCCGGGCGCCCCCCCCCCCGCCAAATTGGTTTT
>NZ_JBEPCJ010000225.1:0-1761 GCF_040299565.1 Spirillospora sp. NPDC000708 | reverse complement strand
GGTAGGAGATTGTCTTGTAAACTGTAACTGGATGTATTATTGAAACTGACAATAAGCTTCTAATGGTTTAGCAAGGGAATGAAATGATTCAAAGCAAAAAGAAGACCACGTACAAAATTTATATGGTGTTCTTTTTGTTTAGTTTTTTAATGTGGTCATAAAAAGGCGGAGCCTATTATAAGTTTAATTATTTAATTTCAGAAAGGTATATATAAATCATGGCGCAACAAATTGTCCTACCCATCAAAGACTCCAACGTCTTAAAGATGGTACAAGATACACTTCTCGATAGCTTCTGTACTTCTTGGCATTTTAGAAAGGAAATCTTCTCATGAAAATTCTTGTTACCGGATTTGATCCCTTTGGCGACGATAAAATTAATCCTGCGATTGAAGCCGTGAAACGTTTGCCGGATGAAATTGCTGGGGCACAAATCGTTAAATTGGAAATTCCGACAAAGTTTAATGTTTCAGCCGATGTCGTTAAAGATGCTATTGCCAAAGAAAAGCCTGACTATGTGTTGAGCATTGGTCAGGCTGGTGGCCGGTTTGAACTCACGCCGGAGCGAGTTGCGATTAACTTGGATGACGGTCGGATTCAAGATAATGCCGGGTATCAGCCACTTAATCACACGATTCATGGCGATGGCGAGAATGCCTACTTTACCCAGTTACCAATTAAGGCCATGGCCAAAGCCATTCGGGAAGCTGGTGTTCCGTCAGCAGTCTCCAACACAGCAGGCACTTACGTCTGCAACCACATTTTTTATCAGGTACAGTATATGCGGGATAAGATGTTTCCCGATATTAAGGCCGGCTTCATGCATATTCCATTTTTGCCGGAACAGGTTGTCACTCGTCCGGAAACACCAGCGTTGTCATTGGATGATGATGTTTTAGGCATCACTGCCGCTATCAAGGCCATCGTGTCCCGTGACGGCAAAGGCGATATCGAAACGATTGAAGGCAAGGATCACTAAAAGCCTGTTTAGTGTTTTTGGACTATTATCAAATAAATAGACATAAAAAAGAAAAGCGTTCTAATCGTTTTTCCTTTTTTATCAGATGTTCAGAAAATGGTCATTTTCTGAACACTCTTCTTTTCTTATTAAGATTATTAAAATCATTTGCATTTATTGTTCATTAACCCGTAATTTATTCTATGTTAATTTATATAAGTGCTTTCAAGTTATGGTACAATACTATCAATGGAGGAATGCTATGAAAAATTTATTAATAGTTTTTGAAGGACTTGACGGTTCAGGAAAAACAACTCAAATTGATATGTTACATCAATGGTTTGAAAATAAAAAACTTAAAGTTTTTACAACAAAACAACCAACAGATTACTATAGAAATGATAAAAGAGTTAGAGATTATTTGGATAATGGTATTGCGCCCAATATGTATTCGATTGCTTTATTGGCTGCAGCTGATAGAACTTATCAGATAACTTCAGAAATTTTCCCCAAAATATCTGAAAGCAACATTATATGTGATAGATACTTATACAGTTCACTAGCGTTCTTTAAAGCTCGTGGGATAGACTACAAAGAAATTCTAATGATTAATAAAGGTGTTCCTACTCCAGATGTTACAGTGTTTTTAGATGTTCCTCCAGAGCGTGCTTTAGAGAGAGTTCGTCAAAGGGATGGAGAAGATATAAAGTATGAAGAAAAAAATGAGTTAGTATTTAACCAAGTAAGACAAAATTTTCTTGATGTTTTACCTAAAAATGCTTTACTTGTTGATTCAACTGTAG
>NZ_JBEPCJ010000224.1:0-1840 GCF_040299565.1 Spirillospora sp. NPDC000708 | reverse complement strand
GGCTAAGCATGAAGAAATTCCGTGCAAAGAATTTTTCTTCATGCTTTTATTATATCAAAATACAGTCAGTTAATCAATGTGTTTTTGACTGTATACATAGTTTTTTCTGACTGTATACATAGTTTTTTCTGACTGTATACATAGTTTTTTCTGACTATTTAATTTCTATGAATGGCGTTAACACTAACTTTTTTACCACGCAAAAGAACAAAAGATTAAAATATATATGATAAATTAATATAGGCTTCGCCTTTTTTTATTTTTTTCAAAAATTAAAATCAAGGTCAAAAGAAAAAGTCAAAACCATTGAATTGAAGTTCTAAATTTAAACTCCCTGCATTGCTCTTTTCGCTCCGCTTGTACACTCTCCTTTTTAACTGGACACATACCTGCTAATAAAAAGAACTCCCTTGCGGTCGTGGTTACTTTGATTTTTTTGATAGAGTTAAGTATTTATCTCTTCCGTCAAATGGAAAGATAGCACGTATGGAAGACTCAAACACACCTTTAGCGATTACTTCTAGTTCTTCCAAGTCATCTTGAATTGGAGCTATACTATAAAAGTGGACAGAAAATTGTGTGTTATAATCTGTCTATTAAGACACAAAAATGAAAGGTGGAAAGGTTATAATAAACTAGACACAAAGTTAAGAGAAATCGTGGAAAGGTTTATTATGGCAAGAAGAAAATTCGATAAACAATTTAAAAATTCTGCAGTAAAACTCATTCTTGAAGAGGGTTACTCTGTTAAAGAAGTCAGCCAAGAGCTTGAGGTTCATGCCAATAGTCTTTATCGCTGGGTTCAAGAAGTTGAAGAATATGGAGAAAGTGCTTTTCCAGGCAATGGGACAGCCCTAGCTAATGCCCAACATAAGATTAAATTGTTAGAGAAAGAAAATCGTTATCTTCAGGAGGAACTTGAACTTCTAAAAAAGTTCCGGGTCTTCTTGAAGCGAAGCAAGTAAAACGTTTTGAATTTCTCTTGAAACATCATGGGAAGATAAAAATTAAACATGCAGTAAAAGTTCTTAAGGTTTCTCGCTCAGGTTTCTATGAATACATGCATCGTCGTCCTTCAAAACAACAAGTGGAGAGAGAAATTCTCTCAGAGAAGATAAAAGCTGTCTTTCATGAGCATAAGGGACGCTATGGTGCGGTTAGAATTACCAAGGTACTTCATAATACTGGTATTATGACCAACACGAAACGTGTTGGGAAACTGATGCACTTGATGGGACTTTATGCCAAGGGAAGCCGTTATAAATATAAACATTACAACAGAAAAGGAGCTTCGCTTTCAAGACCCAATTTAATTAATCAGATCTTTAAAGCAACAGCTCCTAATAAAGTATGGCTGGGAGACATGACCTATATCCCTACCAAAGAAGGCACCTTATACTTAGCCGTGAATATCGACGTTTTTTCACGTAAGATTGTAGGCTGGTCAATGTCTTCACGGATGCAAGATAAACTGGTGAGGGATTGCTTCTTACAAGCTTGTGGGAAAGAACATCCTCAGCCTGGCTTGATTGTCCATACTGATCAAGGGAGTCAATATACAAGCTCTCGTTATCAATCTACTCTTCGTCAAGTCGGTGCTCAATCTAGCATGAGTCGTAAAGGAAATCCATATGACAATGCAATGATGGAGTCTTTTTATAAGACGCTAAAGAGGGAGCTTATTAATGATGCTCATTTTGAGACAAGAGCTGAGGCTACTCAAGAAATATTTAAATACATTGAGACCTATTACAATACAAAAAGGATGCATTCAGGTCTTGATTACAATTCTCCAAAAGACAATGAAAAATAAAATTCTAAAATTCTCTAAACTCAGTGT
>NZ_JBEPCJ010000223.1:0-1852 GCF_040299565.1 Spirillospora sp. NPDC000708 | reverse complement strand
GATAAATGATAGAACTTGGAAGTTAGTACCGAGTACAATTCCCAACGGACCAGGAGTAACCCATGGAAGGTTGGCAGAGAATGAGTTCATGTTCAATGTGTCAACAAAGAATTTAAAGATCCAAACGTTGACAATCGGAGTGAAAATGAACGGTACAAAGAAAATCGGATTCAATACGATTGGTGCACCAAATAAGATTGGCTCATTAACCCCAAAGAATGTTGGAACAACTGAGGCACGTCCGATGGCACGGTTACGATCTGATTTACAAATCCACATGAACAAGAATGGAACAATCAATGTAGCTCCTGTTCCACCCATGGTAGCAATAAACATTTGAGTACCAGAAGTGATAACTTTATCTGCATGTTGTCCATTTTGGATAAGATGCAAGTTGACATCGATATTGGCATAAGTGATAGCAGCGATTGCTGGTTCGACAATTGAAGGACCGTGAATACCAACAAACCAGAAGAAGGCATAAGCACCAAAGATAAGTGTAATTCCAAGGTAACCATCTGCAGCTGAGAAAAGAGGAGCAATAAGGGTACCGATTGATTCTGCAACAGTTACACCAAGAGTTCCCTTAACAAGGAGTTCAAGTCCATATAGGAGAACAACTGAGACGGTGAACGGAATCAAGTCCTTAAATACTTGAGAGATATTTGGTGGAACATCTTCAGGCATACGAATGGTAACATTATTTTTTACACAGACTTTATAAACATTAACTGTCACAAAGGCTGCGATAAATGCTGTCAAAAGGCCTTTTGTTCCCATGAAGGCTGTCAAGAAGCCTCCTTCTTTTGCAGGCTCAGCTGCCATCAAAAGGAACCCTACCATAGACGCTAGCATCGTAGATAAGAAGTTAATCTGATTGGTCGCAGGTAGGTCACGGTTCTTTGAGTCCGTCAAAGCTTTAGCGGTAGTACCACCAACAAAGAATGCTAGGATACCCATCGAATAGCTATAAGGAGTCATCAAGAAGGTCTCAATGTCTTTTGACCAGTGGAATCCCCAAGCATTTGGGACATAGGCAATAAGGATAAAGATAGATGAGAAAAGGATGACTGGCATACCAGCAATAAATCCATCACGAATAGCACGAAGATAGATGTTTCGAGAGATTTTCTCAAAGAATGGTTTCCCTTTCTCAATAAGTTCAATGAGTTTATGCATTAATTACTTTGCTCCTCTTTTATAAAGTTCGATGAGGTGATGAATCACATCTTTTAATAAGATCGTAGTCATCTAGTGATCCTGACCATGCATCATAGTAACACTGTATGGAAGTTCCTCTCCAGAAGCTTCTCGAGCCAACATACCTGTCTGAGAACTGTGAGCCTCTGCAATACAGCTTCCTGCTTCTACTACAAGACTATCTGCCTTAGCGAAATCACCATTTTCAGCCGCTTTAAGCGCTTCTAAAAGCTTAGAGCGAGCATCTCCAGCATAAGCAACAATTTCAAACCCTAAGAGAGTCATCTCTTCTCTGTTCACATCAATATCCTCCGTTTTATGTTTTTACTATACTTTATCAGTCCATGGACTAGCTGTTTTAACAAGAACTTTGTTAAGTTCATCAATATTTTCGAATCCAGTAGTACGCAACCATTCACGTGCTGCTTTTTCACCTTCTTTGATGTAAGGTTCTACAGATCCTGCCCAAGTAGCACGTCCACAAAGCACCCCATTAAACTTGGCACCTGAGTCGTGAGCAAATTGCAATGTTTCTTGGAACAATTTAGCAGATACACCTGCACTTAGGTAGATGTATGGAAGGTTAGTCGCTTCTTCTTGTGCTTTAAAGAAGTCAGCAGCTTCAGCTTTACTGTAAACCACTTCACCATCA
>NZ_JBEPCJ010000222.1:0-1962 GCF_040299565.1 Spirillospora sp. NPDC000708 | reverse complement strand
GGCGCGCGCTGATGTTGCTAGCGACGGGGCGGTGATGCGGCTCAGCCCAGGGGGCGCCGGGTTGGCCGATGCTGCAGGGCGGCGTCGTGAACGGGCGGGCCGGGGCCTCCACTAAGCGCCATCTGGAGAGGACAGGCGCAGCCGGTGCGGAAAGGTCGCCTGTGGTGTGGGCACGCCGGGGCCGCCGGTCATGGGGTGGATGCGGGAGGAGCGGTGCAAGGGGTGGCCGGATGTGGTGTTGCTGGGTGTGGTGTTGCCGAGGGTGGGTGATGACGCGGTCCAGTCCAGGGGCGGTGTGGGCGGGCCGGTCTGTTGAGCGGTGTAGTGGCCGGTTGGGGCGGTCTCTGAAGGGCTGTCTGGTGGTGGGATATGTGCAGCCGGTGTGAGGCCGGTTGGCTGTGGTGTGGGCATGCCGCGGCCGCCCGTCATCAGTGTGGATGCGGGCGGACCGGCGTGGGCATGACCGAGCCCGGTGTTGCCGGGGTGGTGCGGTTATGCGGCCCAGTCGAGCGCGGGGTTGTCAGGTGGGCCGATGCTGCCTGGTGGTCCGGCCCCGGTTGCGGATGCTCTGGCGTCGGGTGGCGGGAGTAGTCGGTAGACGTATCGCCCGTCCTGATCCTTGGTGATCTGGATCTGGTCGGGGCGACTGTGCTTGAACCGGTTGTGCCATCCGCAGATGAGTGCGAGTTGGTCGATATCGGTGGGCGATCGCCCGAGTGCCCATCCGTGGACGTGGTCGACCTCGCACAGCGTTCCGGGCACTTCGCAGCCCCGCACCGCGCAGGAGGAGTAGAGCGTCTCCAGCACCTGCCGTTGGGCCGCACTGGCGAAGCGTTCCCGATATCCCAGGTACAGCGGAGTGTTCCCGCGCCCCAGGAGCAGGGGTGAGACTCCGGCCGAGAGGGCGATGCGGCGGGCCTGGGCGGCGGGGATCGGGGTGCCGTCGGTCAGGCGGGCCGGGGCGTTGCCGCCGGTCAGCGTCTCCAGGTCGCAGATGACGGTGACCTTGGACGCCTTGTGTCCACCCGACAGCACGCTCGACAGCGCCGCCGCCGTCCGCTCGGCGAGGTCACGACGGTCGTCCGGCCCGGCCGGCTTGGCCAGCGGAGCCAGGGTGCCGCCCCAGATCGCGGCGTCCTCGGGATTCAGCCAGCCCTTGACGTACCGGCCGCCGTCCAGCGAACGCGTGGTCGTCAGCCAGGACTTGTCGTAGCCGCGCTTGGTGTCCTCGTCCGGTGCTTCTTCGGTGTCGTCGCGTTCGGCGATGAGGTCGCGGATCCGGCGGCCGAACGCGGCGACCTTCCCGGCCGAGAAGCCCTGCTCGACGAAGCCGAGGAGGATTGTCTCGGCCTCGGCGCAGTCGGTGTCGTCCAGGCGGGCGACCGAGTCGGCGACGGTGGCGGCGTAGCCGTAGGACAGTTCCCCGGCTGCGAGCTGTGCGCAGACTTCCGGTAGGCGGTGGCGCTGTCGGGCGAGGGTGAGGCGCTCCTTGGCGCGGCTGTCGCGCATGCCCAAACTCGAGCGCAGCCATGCTTGGGTGGAGGGGTATCCCCACCGGGCGTGCTCTCCGGCGGCGTCGACTCGGCCGATGAATCCGGCGAGTGCGCTTTCCTGCAGATCGGACGCTGCCACAAGTGTTTCGGTGAGTTCCAGGCACGCGGCCGCTGATTCCGGGGCTTCTCGCGATGCGAGTTCAGTGGCGATGGCTGAGAGTGCGTTCACCAGTTCCATGGTGGACGCGGTCTCAAGCTCGACCGTCACTGATTGCATACGTAAATAGTACCCTGTGTGACTGACATTCGAGGCCGTTCAAGGCCGTTCGGGCCACATTCTTCTCGGTATCTTTTCGGCGGGAAAGGCTGCCGGGTCGCCCGGCCTATTGTCGATCTTCGTGCCTCTGGGAAGGGGGAGTTCGTCTCTTGGTTCCTGACGGAGGGGGGTGGTGGGGTGGCGCGACCCGGG
>NZ_JBEPCJ010000221.1:0-1998 GCF_040299565.1 Spirillospora sp. NPDC000708 | reverse complement strand
TAGCAGTATTGGAAGAGCAACTATTAACGGACAAAGAATTTAAGCAAGTCAAAGTCGAGTTTTCACGTTTGACCGGAACGCCTTTTTTAGCTTCTCAATGGCTTAGAGGAGAAAACGGGGTGGCTCAAGTTTTATTAGAGCGAGAAAATGGGAAAAAAGTGACTTTAGAAGCCTTTAGAAATAAGGATATCTCAGGAGGAACTTCTTCTTATGAGGTGGTTCACCAAGTGGTCCCAGATTCCTCTAGAGTAGATCGTGGAGATGTGAGCTTGCTGATTAATGGGCTCCCAATCATTCATATTGAGCTCAAAAAAGAGTCCGCTAAAGACGGTTTTATGCAAGCTTATTATCAAATTCAGCGTTATGCAGAAGATGGATTTTTTAAAGGGATTTACGCAACCACTCAAATCATGGTGATTTCCAATAAAGTTGATACCCGATACTTTGCAAGACCTAGTGAAGATACCGCTGAAGCCTATGCTCGGATGAAGAAGTTTTTATTTAATTGGCGGACTGAAGACAATCAAACGGTTTCCGATTTGTTTGATTTTACTCGTACAGTTTTGCGGATACCCGATGCCCATGAATTGATTAGCCAATATACCATTCTCGTCGATGATCAAAAAAATCAAAAATTCCTCATGGCTTTAAGACCTTACCAAATTCATGCTATTCGTAAGATTCGTCAAAAAGCTGCACAGCATGAAGGAGGATTTATTTGGCATGCGACAGGTTCAGGAAAGACCATTACCAGTTTTGTCGCAACGAAATTATTAGCACAAAATGCGATCGGTGTCGATCGTACGGTCATGGTTGTTGATAGAACAGACTTAGATGCTCAAACGCAGGATGAGTTTACGAAGTTTGCCTCGGAATATCATACCGGACAAACGACCGGAAATTCGGTAGCCAATACTTTGATTGTTGGGATCAAAAATCAAAAACAGTTGGCTCGAAACCTCCTTTCATCAAAAAATAATAATACGATTTTAGTGACCACGATTCAAAAACTCTCTGCGGCTATGCGAAGTGCCCAACAAGAGAGTGAAGAAAAAGGCTCGAATCAATTTGAGAAGCTACGGCAAGAACATATTGTTTTTATTGTTGATGAGGCTCATCGTGCGGTTAGTGATGAGGAAATGAAGCGAATTAAGAAAATATTACCCAATTCAACCTGGTTTGGATTAACGGGGACGCCTATTTTTGAACAAAATAAAAAGCAAGAAAATGGAACCTTTGCCAGAACGACGAGCCAGCAATACGGGCCACTCCTTCACTCCTATACAACCAAAAACGCTATGGATGATGGCGCTGTTTTAGGCTTTCAAGTCGAGTATCATTCACTGATTTCAGAAGAGGATCAAGAGGTAATTGTCACCCAACTCAATAAAGGAAAGTTACCAGACGATGTCTTACAACAAGAAAAATTGTTGCCTACGGAACTTTATGAAACAGATGAACATATTCGTACCATGTTACAAAAAATCTTTAATCGGAGAAGTGTGGTCAAAAAGTTCAAGGTACAGAATGGTTTTCCTACGATGTCAGCCATTCTTACCACTCACTCGATTGCCCAAGCCAAACATATTTACCGGATTTTAAAGGAAATGAAAGATAATGGGACACTCTTGAATGGGCGACAATTTGATGAACGTCATCAACTGATTGATAAAGATTTCCCAAGAGTAGCTATTACCTTCTCAACCAATCCGGATCAATTAGAAAAAAATGAACAAGACGATGAATTAGTAGAGATCATGAAAGAGTATGCGAAACAGTTTGATGCTTCTCCTTATCAAGATGAGAAACTCTACAATCAAAATATTAATAAACGGTTGGCCCGTAAGGAAAAGCAATATCAATCGGATGGTCAGTGGCTAGATTTTGTCATTGTTGTCGATCGTTTATTGACAGGCTTTGATTCTCCAACGATTCAAACCTTATATATTGATCGAGAAATGAACTATCAAAAGCTCCTTCAAGCGTTCTCAAGAACGA
>NZ_JBEPCJ010000220.1:0-2021 GCF_040299565.1 Spirillospora sp. NPDC000708 | reverse complement strand
GGGAGTAGTTGATAGTCACAAGGATGGTAAGTTAGTCTACTATTTTATTAAAAATATCAAAATCTTAAATCTTATGGAGCTTGGCGTAAATTTTAAAGAAGAGGTGCTAGCATGAGTGAGAAAATGACCGAAAAAACCTATCGAATAGAAGGATTAAGCTGTACAAATTGTGCAGGTAAATTTGAAAAAAATGTAAAGCAGTTGCCAGGAGTTACGAGTGCAACAGTAAACTTTGGTGCAAGTAAGATTTCAGTAGAAGGCCAAACAACAATTGAAGAACTCGAAGAAGCGGGAGCCTTCGAAAATCTTATCATTCGTGATGATCAAGAAAATGATGAACAAGTTAGATCAAAAGAGTCTTTTATTAAACGGAATATCGCTTTAATCATCTCTCTTGGTTTTATACTTGTTGCTGTGATTTCCCAACTATCATTGGGCGAAGATCATTTATTAACGAAAGCTCTTTATATATTGGCAATAATAATTGGTGGATTTGATTTATTTAAAGAAGGGTTCTCTGATTTGATCAAATTGGACTTCTCCATGGAATCTTTAATGACTATTGCAATTATTGGGGCCGCATTTATTGGAGAATGGGCCGAAGGTTCTATTGTAGTAATACTATTTGCTATTAGCGAAGCTTTGGAACGATTTTCAATGGATAAAGCAAGACAGTCGATTCGTTCTCTTATGGATATAGCTCCCAAAGAAGCTCTTATCAGGAGAAACAATGTAGAGCAATTAGTCAGTGTCGATAAAATCGATATCGACGATATTATGATCATTAAACCCGGACAAAAAATAGCCATGGATGGGCTTGTTATCAACGGTCATTCTTCAGTAAATCAAGCAGCAATAACAGGAGAATCGGTTCCTGTTGAAAAACAGTTAGATGATGAAGTGTTTGCAGGAACACTAAATGAAGAAGGTGTTCTTGAAGTCAAAGTAACAAAAAAAGTAACGGATACAACGATTGCCAAAATCATTCACTTAGTTGAAGAAGCGCAAGGAGAACGAGCTCCTGCACAAGCCTTTGTAGATAAATTTGCAAAATACTATACGTCATTCATAATTATTATGGCCCTTTTGATAGTGGTTGTTCCTCCGCTATTCTTTGGTGGTGACTGGAATAAATGGCTTTACCAAGGGTTATCCATTTTAGTTGTCGGATGTCCTTGTTCATTAGTGATCTCAACACCTGTTTCAATTGTTTCGGCTATTGGTAATGCAGCAAAAAATGGTGTTTTAGTAAAAGGCGGAGTCTATCTGGAAGAAATTGGTCATTTGAGAGCAATTGCTTTCGATAAGACTGGAACCTTAACAAAAGGAAAGCCTGTCGTAACGGATTTCATTGCAACCAGTTCTGAAACTGATATAAATTATCTATCGATTATTTCATCGTTGGAATCTCTTTCTCAACACCCATTAGCTTCTGCTATTTTAAACGAAGCGGATAAAACTAATGTGGATTACAAGTCAATACAAATCGAGGATTTCCAATCTATCACAGGTAAAGGACTTACAGGTATACATCAAAACATACGTTACTATATTGGAAGCCCTAAACTGTTTTCTGCATCAGTAATCGAAGAAACAGCGGTCAAAGTACAATACAGACAATTTCAAGAACAAGGGAAAACCGCCATGTATTTCGGTACTGACGAACAAATTTTAGGAGTAATTGCTGTCGCGGATGAAGTAAGAGATTCAAGTGCTGCCGTTATTTCTGAACTCCACAAGTTGTCAATTGAACACACTATTATGCTTACTGGTGATAATACTAAAACCGCTGAATCTATTGGTAAGCAATTAGGTGTGACTGAAATAAAAGGAGATCTAATGCCTCAAGAAAAATTAGATTCGATTAAAGCGTTGCGGACAACTTATAATAAAGTAGCAATGGTTGGCGACGGCATTAATGATGCACCAGCATTAGCTGCATCGACGGTTGGTCGCGGACGCGGTCGAGGGCGGCTGAGGTGACCAGGTCGAGGGCGTCGCGGGCCAGGACGGCGAGCATC
>NZ_JBEPCJ010000219.1:0-2080 GCF_040299565.1 Spirillospora sp. NPDC000708 | reverse complement strand
GGTGTGGGGGGGGCCGCCCCCCCCCCCCCCGCCCCCGGGTCGCGCCACCCCACCACCCCCTTCCGTAAGGTGCGAAATCCACTGCTGCGTGATGCGAAGGGGGAGCAAAGGGTTCGAAGGGTAAGCAGGAAGAGCCGTCTTCCATGCGGTGTTGGCGTGCTCTGGCGTTGCGGTCTGAAAGGGAATGCGCTGCGTTCACCCAGGCGGCGGCGTTGGCCATTGCACTGGTATCGCGCTGTCGTGTCGGCATCGCATTGTCATGGGGCAGGCTGGCTCACCCGTCGCGGGGGTGGATGCGGACGGACCGGCGCAGGGCGTGGCCGGGGTGGGGGGTGGCGCGCCGGGGCGGGGTGGGTTTTGCGGTTCTGGTCCGGGGCGGTGTCGGTCGGTGTTGCTGGGAGGCGTAGTGAATGGGGGCTGGGGCCTACGCTAAGCGCCGTCTGGAGAGGACAGGCGCAGCCGGTGCGGAAAGGTCGCCTGTGGTGCGGGCATGCCGGGGCCGCCCGTCATGGGGTGGATGCGGGCGGACCGGCGCAGGGCGTAGCCGGGTGTGGTGTTGCCGAGGGTGGGTGGTGACGCGGTCCAGTCCAGGGGCGGTGTGGGCAGGCCGGTCTGGTGGGCGGCGGAGTGGCCGGTTGGGCGGTCTCCAACGGGCCGTCCGGTGGGCATGCGCCACCGGTGTGGGACGGTCGCCTGTGGTGTGGGCGTGCCGGGGCCGCCCGTCATCGAGGTGAATGCGGGCGGACCGACGCAGGGCATGACCGAGCCTGGTGTTGCCGGGGTGGTGCGGCTATGCGGCCCAGTCGAGCGCGGGGTTGTCAGGTGGGCCGATGTTGCCTGGTGGTCCGACCCCGGTTGCGGATGCTCGGGCGTCGGGTGGTGGGAGTAGCCGGTAGACGTATCGCCCATCCTGATCCTTGGTGATCTGGATCTGGTCGGGGCGACTGTGCTTGAAGCGGTTATGCCAACCGCAGGTGAGTGCGAGCTGGTCGATGTCGGTGGGCGATCGCCCGAGCGCCCATCCGTGGACGTGGTCGACCTCGCACAGCGTTCCGGGCACTTCGCAGCCTCGCACCGCGCAGGAGGGGTAGAGCGTCTCCAGCACCTGCCGCTGGGCTGCGGAGGCGAACCGTTCCCGGTAGCCGAGGTACAGCGGGGTGTTCCCGCGCCCCAGGAGCAGCGGTGATACCCCGGCCGAGAGGGCGATGCGGCGGGCCTGGGCGGCGGGGATCGGGGTCCCGTCGGTGAGGCGGGCCGGGGCGTTGCCGCCGGTCAGTACCTCCAGGTCGCAGATGACGGTGACCTTCGACGCCTTGTGTCCGCCTGAGAGCACGCTCGACAGTGCCGCCGCCGTCCGCTCGGCGAGGTCACGACGGTCGTCCGGTCCGGCCGGCTTGGCCAGCGGGGCGAGGGTGCCGTCCCAGATCGCGGCGTCCTCGGGGTTCAGCCAGCCTTTGACGTAGCGGCCGCCGTCCAGGGATCGGGTGGTGGTGATCCAGGACTTGTCGTAGCCGCGCTTGGTGTCCTCGTCAGGGGCGTCTTCAACATCGTCGCGTTCGGCGATGAGGTCACTGATGCGGCGGCCGAAAGCAGCGAGCTTCCCGGCCGAGAAGCCTTGGTCGACAAAGCCCAACAGGGTTGCCTCCGCCTCGGCGCAGTCGTGGTCGTCCAGGCGTGAGACCGACTCGGCGATGGTGACGGCGTAGCCGTAGGACAGTTCTCCGGCTGCGAGCTGTGCGCAGACCTCCGGTAGGCGGTGGCGCTGCCGGGCGAGGGTGAGGCGCTCCTTGGCGCGGCTGTCGCGCATGCCGAGTCGAGATCGCAGCCATGCTTGGGTGGAGGGATATCCCCACCGGGCCTGTTCTCCGCAGGCGTCGACTCGGCCGATGAATCCGGCGAGGACGCTTTCCTGTAGATCGGACGCGGCCACCAGGGTTTCGGTGAGTTCCAGGCACGCGGCCGCTGATTCGGGGGCTTCTCGCGATGCGAGTTCAGTGGCGATGGTTGAGAGCGCGTTCACCAGTTCCATGGTGGACGCGGCCTCAACCTCGACCGTCACTGATTGCATACGTAAATAGTA
>NZ_JBEPCJ010000218.1:0-2149 GCF_040299565.1 Spirillospora sp. NPDC000708 | reverse complement strand
GGCGTCGCTTCGCGATGGACTTCGTCCACCCTTGACTTTGGAGCCTCTGCGGCCCCTGGGCAGGTGTTGGGGGCAGGCTCCGCCTGCCCCGCCCCCGGGTCGCGCCACCCCACCACCCCCCTCCGTAAGGGACGAAGGGAACCCAAGGGCGACACCGCAACACCTGATCTGAAACGAGCCGCCCCCGATGTGGTGTGTTGCCGGGTCGCTGGCATTGTGGGCTGTGGGTGTTGGCGTGCTGCGTTCGACAGGCGGCCTTGGCTATTGCATTGGTGTATCGCGCTGTCGTGTCGGCATGGCCCTGTGGTGGGGCTGGCTCGCCTGTCGTGAGGGTGGCTGCGGGTGGACCGCCGCAGGGCGTGGGCCGGGGTGGATAGGTGTGATGCGGGGGGCGGGGCGGCTATGCGGTCCGGGGCGGTGTTGGGCGGTGCTGCTGGGCGGTGCGTAATTGGCCGGGTGACTGGTGGCGGTCTCCGCAAAGGGCTGTCTGGTGGAGCGCCCGCAACTGGTGTGAGGTGGTCGCCTGCCGTGTGGCCATGCCGAGGCCGCCCGTCATCGGTGGGGATGCGGGCGGACCGGCGCAGGGCATTGCCGTGTGCAGTGTTGCGGTGGTGGGTGGCTATGCGGCCCAGTCGAGCGCGGTGCTATCGGGTGGGCCGATGCTGCCCGGTGGTCCGGCCCCGGTTGCTGATCCTCGGGCGTCGGCTGGTGGGAGTAGCCGGTAGACGTAGCGCCCGTCCTGGTCTTTGGTGATCTGGATCTGGTCGGGGTTGGTGTGTTTGAAGCGGTTGTGCCATCCGCAGGTGAGTGCGAGTTGGTCGATGTCGGTGGGTGATCGTCCGAGTGCCCAGCCGTGGACGTGGTCGACTTCGCACAGCGTCCCGGGGATCTCGCAGCCTCGTACCGCGCAGGAGGAGTAGAGCGTTTCCAGCACTTGCCGTTGGGCTGCGGAGGCGAACCGTTCTCGGTAGCCCAGGTAGAGCGGGGTGTTGCCGCGTCCGAGGAGGAGGGGTGAGACCCCAGCCGAGAGGGCGATGCGGCGGGCTTGGACGGCGGGGATCGGGGTGCCGTCGGTGAGGCGGGCCGGGGCGTTGCCTCCGGTGAGCGTCTCCAGGTCGCAGATGACGGTGACCTTCGATGCCTTGTGTCCACCCGACAGGACGCTGGAGAGGGCGGCTGCGGTGCGTTCGGAGAGGTCGCGTCGGTCGTCTGGTCCTGCCGGCTTGGCCAGCGGGGCCAGGGTGCCGTCCCAGATGGCGGCGTCTTCGGGGTTCAGCCAGCCTTTGACGTAGCGGCCGCCGTCCAGGGATCGGGTGGTGGTGAGCCAGGACTTGTCGTAGCCGCGCTTGGTGTCCTCGTCGGGGGCGTCTTCTGTGTCGTCGCGTTCGGCGATGAGGTCGCGGATGCGGCGCCCGAACGCAGCGACCTTTCCGGCCGAGAAGCCCTGCTCGACGAAGCCGAGGAGGATTGTCTCGGCCTCGGCGCAGTCGGTGTCGTTCAGGCGGGCGACCGAGTCGGCGACGGTGACGGCGTAACCGTGGGACAGGTCCCCCGCGGCGAGGCATTCGGCCACCTGCGGGAGACGATGACGCTGCCGCGCCAGCACCAGACGCTCTTTCACCCGGTTATCGCGCATGCCCAGCCGCGACCGCAGCCACGCCTGGGTGGAGGGATATCCCCACCGGGCCTGCTCCCCGGCGGCGTCGACTCGGCCGATGAATCCGGCGAGGGCACTTTCCTGCAGATCGGACGCGGCCACCAGGGTTTCGGTGAGTTCCAGGCACGCGGCCGCTGATTCAGGGGCTTCGCGTTGTGCGAGTTCAGTGGCGATGCTTGAGAGCGCGTTCACCAGTTCCATGGTGGACGCGGCCTCAAGCTCGACCGTCACTGATTGCATACGTAAATAGTACCCTGTGTGACCGACATTCGAGGCCGTTCAAGGCCGTTCGGGCCACATTCTTCCCGGTATTTTTTGGAACGGGGAAAGGCCACTGAGTGCCTCGCGTCCATTGTCGATCTTCGGACCTCACGAAGGGGGTCTCACCCCTTGGTACCTTACGGAGGGGGGTGGTGGGGTGGCGCGACCCGGGGGCGGGGGGGGGGGGGGCGGCCCCCATAGCGACAGCAAAACACACAAAAACAAAAACAA
>NZ_JBEPCJ010000217.1:0-2151 GCF_040299565.1 Spirillospora sp. NPDC000708 | reverse complement strand
CGCGATGGACTTCGTCCACCCTTGACTTTGGAGCCTCTGCGGCCCCTGAGGCAGCGTTAGGGGCAGGCTCCGCCTGCCCCGCCCCGGGTCGCGCCACCCCACCACCCCCTTCCGTACCGTCACGCCGGACCAAGCCGTAGTGACGTGGGGCGGCTGGCTTCATCGGGCAAGAGATCGCGACGGGATGTCGAGGCGGCCATGACGGCTCCGACTACGTAGGAAAGCGTTCCCGACAGCCTTCGAAGGAGCTCCGATGTCCCGTGACAGCAGCAAGTCGGCCCGTGTCGTCACCGTCGCCGCCGGTGTCGAGACCACCGACCAGGCCACGCCCGTCCGCGACGACCGCCACGAAGCGCTCGAGGTTCTCATCGGCAAGTGGATCAACGAAGGCCGCACGGTCGCCACTGCGGACGCCCCGTCGGTTCCGATCCTCACCAGCGATGTGTACGAGTGGGCGCCCGGCGGGTTCTTCATCGTGCACTCGGCCTACGGAAAGATCGGCGACACGTCCGTGGGAGGCGTCGAGATCATCGGCGTTGACGGCGAGGCCTACAGCTCCACGTTCTATGACAGCTTCGGCAACGTCCACGTCTCCCGGCTAGAGATCGAGGGCGACGTCCTCAGGTGGACCGGTGACCGAACGCGATGCACCGCAACGATGACCGACGGCGGACTCACCCAAGCCGCCCGTCACGAGTCCAGCGCCGACGGCGTGACCTGGACGGCATCGATGAACGTGACCCTGCGCAAGGTCGCCTGACCGATCCCGCACCAGCGGCACCAGGGGAGGGGAGCGGCCATGCCCAGGCCATGGCCATGGCGGCGACAGCCGCGACGGCTCGCCAGCCGCCGTCGTGGCTGTTATGCCGCCCAGTCGAGGGCGGGGGTATCGGGTGATGGGCGGCCGATGCTGCCCGGCGGCCCGGCCCCGGTCGCTGATCCTCTGGCGTCGGGTGGCGGGAGCAGCCGGTAGACGTACCGCCCGTCCCGATCCTTGGTGATCTGGATCTGTTCGGGGCGACTGTGCTTGAAGCGGTTGTGCCATCCGCAGGTGAGTGCGAGTTGGTCGATGTCGGTGGGCGATCGTCCCAGTGCCCAGCCGTGGACGTGGTCGACCTCGCACAGCGTTCCGGGCACTTCGCAGCCCCGCACCGCGCAGGAGGAGTAGAGCGTCTCCAGCACCTGCCGTTGGGCCGCACTGGCGAAGCGTTCCCGATATCCCAGGTACAGCGGGGTGTTTCCACGTCCGAGCAGGAGGGGTGAGACTCCGGCCGAGAGGGCGATGCGGCGGGCCTGGGCGGCGGGGATCGGGGTGCCGTCGGTGAGGCGGGCCGGGGCGTTGCCTCCGGTCAGCGTCTCCAGGTCGCAGATGACGGTGACCTTGGACGCCTTGTGCCCGCCCGACAGCACGCTCGACAGCGCCGCTGCGGTGCGTTCGGGGAGGTCACGACGGTCGTCGGGTCCGGCCGGCTTGGCCAGCGGAGCGAGCGTGCCGTCCCAGATCGCGGCATCCTCGGGGTTCAGCCACCCTTTGACGTACCGGCCGCCGTCCAGGGATCGGGTGGTGGTGAGCCAGGACTTGTCGTAACCGCGCCGCGAATCCTCGTCGGGCGCGTCTTCGGTGTCGTCGCGTTCGGCGATGAGGTCGCGGATGCGGCGGCCGAACGCGGCTACCTTCCCGGCCGAGAAGCCCTGCTCGACGAAGCCGAGGAGGATTGTCTCGGCCTCGGCGCAGTCGGTGTCGTCGAGGCGCGCGACCGAGTCGGCGACGGTGACGGCGTATCCGTAGGACAGTTCCCCGGCCGCCAACTGTGCGCAGACCTCCGGCAGGCGGTGGCTCTGCCGGGCGAGAGTTAGGCGCTCCTTGGCTCGGCTGTCGCGCATGCTCAGCCGCGACCGCAGCCATGCTTGGGTGGAGGGATATCCCCACCGGGCCTGCTCCCCGCAGGCGTCGACTCGGCCGATGAATCCGGCGAGGACGCTTTCCTGCATATCGCACGCAGCCACAAGTGTTTCGGTGAGTTCCAGGCACGCGGCCGCTGATTCCGGGGCTTCTCGCGATGCGAGTTCAGTGGCGATGGTTGAGAGCGCGTTCACCAGTTCCATGGTGGACGCGGCCCCAAGCTCGACCGTCACTGATTGCATACGTAA
>NZ_JBEPCJ010000216.1:0-2175 GCF_040299565.1 Spirillospora sp. NPDC000708 | reverse complement strand
GGCGTCGCTTCGCGATGGACTTCGTCCACCCTTGACTTTGGAGCCTCTGCGGCCCCTGAGGCAGCGTTAGGGGCAGGCTCCGCCTGCCCCGCCCCTGGGTCGCGCCACCCCACCACCCCCTTCCGTAAGGGAGGTCGAGCGGCTCCTAGCGATGGCATCGCTCTGTCCGACCTCTCTGGGAGCTTGTGAGGCATGGACGTCACCATGCAACTGGTCATCGACTGCGCCGAGCCGAAGAGATTGGTGGCCTTCTGGTGCGAGGCTCTCGGATACCTGCCCGAGCCGCCACCCGACGATCACAGCAGTTGGCGAGAGTATTGGACGGCATTAGGAGTCCCCGAGGAAGAGTTGCCCGCTGGGGCCGGTGAGGTGCCGGAGTCGATCGTGGATCCAGCGGGACAAGGCCCCCGTGTGTGGTTCCAACGCGTCCCCGAACCAAAGGTCGTCAAGAACCGGCTGCACCTTGACCTGAAGGTGAGCGGCGGTCGAGCCGTCCCATTGTCCGTTCGGGTTCAGCGGGTCAATGCCAAGGCGGCACGTCTGACCAGCGCAGGCGCCACGGTGCTGCGGACACTGGGTGGGCCTGACCTGGATCACTACGCCGTCGTCCTGCTGGACCCAGAAGGAAACGAGTTCTGCGTGGCTTGAGCCATGAGAGGTGCGCCGCTGCTGGCGGACCACAGGTGTCGTGCTGTGGGCGCGAGGGCATGGCTATCCACCCGATCCACCCGATTTGATTGATACGGGTGCACCGGTGCAGGGGAGCAGCGCTGCGGTTATGCGGCCCAGTCGAGGGCGGGGCTGTTGAGTGGGCCGATGTTGCCTGGTGGTCCGGCCCCGGTTGCGGATCTTCTTGCGTCGGGTGGTGGGAGTAGCCGGTAGATGTATCGCCCGTCCTGATCTTTGGTGATCTGGATCTGTTCGGGGCGACTGTGCTTGAAGCGGTTGTGCCATCCGCAGGTGAGTGCGAGTTGGTCGATGTCGGTGGGCGATCGTCCGAGCGCCCATCCGTGGACGTGGTCCACTTCGCACAGCGTTCCGGGGACCTCGCAGCCTCGTACCGCGCAGGAGGAGTAGAGCGTCTCTAGGACTTGGCGTTGTGCTGGGGAGGCGAATCGTTCCCGGTGGCCGAGGTAGAGCGGTGTGTTTCCGCGTCCGAGGAGGAGGGGTGAGACTCCGGCGGCTAGGGCGATGCGGCGGGCTTGGGCGGCGGGGATGGGGGTGCCGTCGGTGAGGCGGGCTGGGGCGTTGCCTCCGGTGAGGGTGTCCAGGTCGCAGATGACGGTGACCTTGGACGCCTTGTGCCCGCCTGAGAGCACGCTCGACAGTGCCGCCGCCGTCCGCTCGGAGAGGTCGCGACGGTCGTCCGGTCCGGCCGGCTTGGCCAGCGGCGCGAGGGTGCCGTCCCAGATCGCGGCGTCTTCGGGATTCAGCCACCCTTTGACGTACCGGCCGCCGTCCAGGGATCGGGTGGTGGTGAGCCAGGAATTGTCGTAGCCGCGCTTGGTGTCCTCGTCCGGTGCTTCTTCGACATCGTCGCGTTCGGCGATGAGGTCGCGGATCCGGCGGCCGAACGCAGCGACCTTCCCGGCCGAGAAGCCCTGCTCGACAAAGCCGAGGAGGATTGTCTCGGCTTCGGCGCAGTCGTGGTCGTCGAGGCGTGAGACCGAGTCGGCGACGGTGGCGGCGTAGCCGTAGGACAGTTCCCCGGCTGCGAGCTGTGCGCAGACTTCCGGTAGGCGGTGGCGCTGCCGGGCGAGGGTGAGGCGCTCCTTGGCGCGGCTGTCGCGCATGCCCAAACTCGAGCGCAGCCATGCTTGGGTGGAGGGGTATCCCCACCGGGCCTGTTCCCCGCAGGCGTCGACTCGGCCGATGAATCCGGCGAGTGCGCTTTCCTGCATATCGGACGCGGCCACAAGTGTTTCGGTGAGTTCCAGGCAGGCCGCAGAAGATTCGGGAGCTTCGCGTGACGCGAGTTCAGTGGCGATGGTTGAGAGCGCGTTCACCAGTTCCAGGGTGGACGCGGCCCCAAGCTCGACCGTCACTGATTGCATACGTAAATAGTACCCTGTGTGACTGACATTCGAGGCCGTTCAAGGCCGTTCGGGCCACATTCTTCCCGGTATTTTTCGGGCGGGAAAGGCTGCTGGGCCTCGTGGCCTGTTGCCCCTCCTC
>NZ_JBEPCJ010000215.1:0-2210 GCF_040299565.1 Spirillospora sp. NPDC000708 | reverse complement strand
CCTATCTCGGCCCCACCCGCGCCCCCGCCCGCCCCGGGGGTTGGGCGGGGCGGGCCGCCCGCCGCGGCCCGCGGCGGGCGGCTCCTGACCGATGCGTTCCGGCGCCGTGCGTCATGGGCGCACGGTCGCCTTGGTCGTGACGCCGGTGGCCTTGAGCGTGGTGGCGTTGGGCAGGAGCTTTCCGGGACGCGGAGCGGGCCGCGTGAGGAAGGGCAGGCTCGGCCGGCCGGCGGCGCCGGCCTTCAGGGACCGCGCGGAGGCCGGCGCCACGCCCGTGCCCAGGCTGAGGACGAGCGGCAGGTCGAAGGTGTTCTTGCCGGACGGCGAGGGCAGCCCGATGATGGCGTTGATCACCGGGTCGAGGATCCCGCTGTCGAACGGCCCGCAGCCCGTGGCGGCCGGGACCGCCGCGCCGGTGTCCTTGGCGGCCATCGGCAGCGCCGTGGGGTTGAGGTTCATCCCGCCGTAACCGGACGAGTTCGTCAGCGACGTCGGCGCGACCGCCACCGTGACGGGCCCGATCGTGCAGGTGGGGCCGAGGAGGTCGTTGCCGAGGTGGATGGTGAGCGGCAGGGTCGCCTGCAGGGTGCCGGCGTCGGTGACCCCGAGGCCGACGGGCCCGGCGAGCGACTGGGTGACGGTCAGCTTGTTGAAGGGCAGCATCGCGGCGGGGGTCATGCCGAGGATCGGGCCGATGAGCGGGAGGGTGCCCATGAGGCCGCCGGGCACGTTCACCGGGGCCGAGACGAGTTCCTCGCCCTCCACGGGAGGCGTGAGCGTCGCGCCCGGCGACAGGTCGGTCACCGAGCCGGTGACGCGGATCGCTCCCGGGGGAAGGTCCAGGCGGAACCCGCCGATCTTCGTGGTCCCGCCGGTGGTGACCTCGCGGATGCACAGCAGCCCGGACGCGCACTGCTTTTGGAAGGGCGTCGCGGCGCTCGGCGCGGAGCCGAGCGTGACGGCCGGATGGGGAGCGCCCGACGGCGGGGACGCGGGGGAGAAGTGTCCGATGACGCCCTTGCCGGGTTCGCTGAACCACAGCTGCCCGCCCGGGCCCGGGATGATCCGGGTCGGGGCGGAATAGGTGCTGGGCAGGGGGTACTCGGTGACCTTGCCGGAGCGGGTGATGCGCCCGACGTTGCTGGCGGCGGCCTCGGTGAACCACAGGGCGCCGTCGGGACCCCTGGTGATGCCCTCCGGCTGGGAGGCGGTGGTCTTCACGGCGTATTCGGTGATCTG
This sequence comes from Spirillospora sp. NPDC000708, assembly GCF_040299565.1. Classification (NCBI taxonomy): domain Bacteria; kingdom Bacillati; phylum Actinomycetota; class Actinomycetes; order Streptosporangiales; family Thermomonosporaceae; genus Spirillospora; species Spirillospora sp. NPDC000708. The sequence goes on along the minus strand of NZ_JBEPCJ010000215.1, from coordinate 971 downwards.
CCCGGTCTTGGGGGCCAGCCGTCCGATCTTGCCGGCACCGGGTTCGGTGAACCAGAGCGCGCCGTCGGGGCCGGTGGTGATGCCGCCGAGCGCCGGAACGGCGGTGGCGGCCCCCGGCGGGGCGTAGGTGGTGACGTTCCCGGCGGTGTCGATGCGGCCGACCATCGGGGTGGAGTCGCTGGTGAACCACAGCGCGCCGTCGGGGCCCCGCGTGAGGGCGCCGAACAGCCCGCCGAATGGCGCCTGGTACATCGTGACGTTGCCCGATGCCGGTTCAAGGCGCCCGACATAGGCGCCTCCCGCGCCGGTGAACCACATCGCGCCGTCGGGCCCCTGGACCAGGTCGCTCATGCCCGCGGCCGTCTCCGGAAGCTCGTAGAAACGGATGCTCCCGTTCGCGGTGTTCACCTTGCCGATGCGCGGCACGGCCTGCGAGGCGTCGGCGAGCCAGACCGATCCGTCGGAGGCGGTGGCCATTGCCGAGGGCACTCCCGCGTACTTCTGCGAATTGGCCGCCACGGGGAAACGGGTGACCGCGCCCGTCGCGTCCGCCTTCCCGATCCCGCCCGCGTTCTCGGCGAACCAGACGGTGCCCTTCGGGCCCCGGGCCAGCCCGTCGACCAGGGCCTCCGGAACGCCGCCCGCCTTGGACAGCGAGATCTCGGCCGGCGGGCCCGCGAGCGCGCTCTGCGCCGGCATTACGGTCAGGGCGGTCAAGGTGGTGCCGAGCAGGCCGGTGAAGGCGACGAGGCGTCCCCGAAGGACGAAGCGGCCCCGTACGACGAGGCGTCCCCGTATGGCGCGATGGCGCATGTGCGTCTCCAAGAGAGGGGTGGATACCAGGGCGAGCCGGAGACGCCGAGGCGTCGGCGGCGCGGCCGGCCCGGGCCGGGGGCGGCAGCCGGGGGGGGCGCGGCCCCGTAACGCTAGGTCGGCGAGGGGGTCCGGTTGGTGGACGTGTTGTGTGGGGT
>NZ_JBEPCJ010000214.1:0-2339 GCF_040299565.1 Spirillospora sp. NPDC000708 | reverse complement strand
TTTTGGGGCGCTGGGGCGGCGGGGGGGGGGGGGGGGGGGGCCCCCCCCCCCCCCCCCGCCCCCGGGTCGCGCCACGCCACCCCACCACCCCCTCCGTCAGGAACCAAGAGACGAACTCCCCCTTCCGCGAGGTACGAAGATCGACAATAGGCCACGCGGTCCAGCCGCCTTTCCCAGCCCGAAAAATACCGGGAAGAATGTGCCTCGAACGGCCTTGAACGGCCTCGAATGTCGGTCACACAGGGTACTATTTACGTATGCAATCAGTGATGGTCGAGCTTGGGGCCGCGTCCACCATGGAACTGGTGAACGCGCTCTCGGCCATCGCCACTGAACTCGCATCGCGAGAAGCCCCGGAATCAGCGGCCGCGTGCTTGGAACTCACCGAAACTCTTGTGGCCGCGTCCGATCTGCAGGAAAGCGTCCTCGCCGGATTCATCGGCCGAGTCGACGCAAGCGGGGAGCAGGCCCGGTGGGGATATCCCTCCACCCAAGCGTGGCTGCGGTCGAGTTTGGGCATGCGCGACAGCCGAGCCAAGGAGCGCCTCGCCCTCGCCCGGCAGCGCCACCGTCTCCCGCAGGTGACCGAACGCCTCGCCGCCGGGGAGCTGTCTTACGGCTACGCCGCCACCATCACCGAGGCCGTGGCCCGCCTGGACGACACCGACTGCGCCGAGGCCGAGACGACCCTGCTGGGCTTCGTCGAGCAGGGCTTCTCGGCCGGGAAGGTCGCCGCGTTCGGGCGCCGCATCCGTGACCTCATCGCCGAACGCGACGACATCGAGGACGCCCCCGACGAGGACACCAAGCGCGGTTACGACAAGTCGTGGCTGACCACCACGCGTTCCTTGGACGGTGGCCGCTACGTCAAGGGCTGGCTGAACCCCGAGGACGGCGCGATCTGGGACGGCACGCTCGCTCCGCTGGCCAAGCCGGCCGGACCAGACGACCGACGCGACCTCGCCGAGCGGACGGCGGCGGCACTGTCGAGCGTGCTCTCAGGCGGGCACAAGGCATCGAAGGTCACCGTCATCTGTGACCTGGAGACGCTGACCGGCGGCAACGCCCCGGCCCGCCTGCCCGACGGCACCCCGATCCCCGCCGCCCAAGCCCGCCGCATCGCACTGGCCGCCGGAGTCTCACCCCTCCTGCTCGGACGCGGAAACACACCGCTCTACCTCGGCTACCGGGAACGGTTCGCCTCCGCAGCACAACGACAGGTACTGGAGACGCTCTACCCCTCGTGCGCGGTGCGAGGCTGTGAGATCCCCGGAACGCTGTGCGAGGTCGACCACGTCCACGGATGGGCACTGGGACGATCGCCCACCGACATCGACCAACTCGCCCTCACCTGCGGATGGCACAACCGCTTCAAACACACCAACCCCGACCAGATCCAGATCACCAAGGATCAGGACGGGCGATACGTCTACCGGCTACTCCCACCACTCGACGCCCGAGCATCCGCAACCGGGGCCGGACCACCAGGCAGCATCGGCCCACCTGACAACCCCGCGCTCGACTGGGCCGCATAACCACCCACCACTGCAACACCACTCCCAGCCGTGCCCTGTGCCGGTCCGCCCGCATTCACCTCGATGACGGGCGGCCCCGGCACGCCCACACCACAGGCGACCGTCCCACACCGGTGGCGCATGCCCACCGGACGGCCCGTTGGAGACCGCCCAACCGCCAACTACACCGCTCACCAGACCGGCCTGCCCACACCGCCCCTGGACTGGACCGCGTCACCACCCACCCTCGGCAACACCACACCCGGCTACGCCCTGCGCCGCTCCGCCCGCATCCACCCATGACGGGCGGCCCTGGCGGGCCCACACCACAGGCGACCGCCTCACACCGGCTGCGCCTGTCCTGTCCAGACGGCGCTTAGCGGAGGCCCCGGCCCACCCGTTCACTACGCCTCCCAGCAACACCGACCGACACCGCCCCGGACCAGAACCGCAAAACCCACCCCGCCCCGGCGCGCCACCCCCACCGGCCACGCCTTGCGCCGGTCCGTCCGCATTCACCCCCACGATGGGTAAGCCAGCCTGCCCCATGACAATGCGATGCCGACACGACAGCGCGATATTAATGCAATGGCCAATGCCGCAGCCTGGGTGAACGCAGCGCATTCCCTTTCAGACCGCAACGCCAGAGCACGCCAACACCGCATGGAAGACGGCTCTTCCTGCTTCCCCTTCGAACCCTTTGCATCACGCAGCAGTGGATTTCGCACCTGACGGAAGGGGGTGGTGGGGTGGCGCGACCCGGGGGCGGGGGGGGGGGGGGGCCCCCCCCCCCCCCCCCCCCCGGGGGGCGGGGGGCGACAAAAA
>NZ_JBEPCJ010000213.1:0-2567 GCF_040299565.1 Spirillospora sp. NPDC000708 | reverse complement strand
TTTTTTTGGCCCGCCTGGCCCCCCCTGGGGGGGGGGGGGGGGCCCGCCCCCCCCCCCCCCGCCCCCGGGTCGCGCCACCCCACCACCCCCTTCGTCAGGTGCCAAGGGACGAACTCCCCCTTCCCCGAGGTACGAAGATCGACAATAGGCCACGCGACCCGGCAGCCTTTCCCGCCCAAAAAATACCGAGAAGAATGTGGCCCGAACGGCCTTGAACGGCCTCGAATGTCGGTCACACAGGGTACTATTTACGTATGCAATCAGTGACGATCGAGCTTGAGGCCGCGTCCACCATGGAACTGGTGAACGCGCTCTCAATCATCGCCACTGAACTCGCATCGCGAGAAGTCCCCGAATCAGCGGCCGCGTGCCTGGAACTCACCGAAACACTTGTGGCCGCGTGCGATATGCAGGAAAGCGGGCTCGCTGGATTCATCGGCCGAGTCGATGCCGCCGGAGAGCACGCCCGGTGGGGATATCCCTCCGCCCAGGCGTGGCTGCGATCGCGGCTGGGCATGCGCGACAGCCGCGCCAAGGAGCGCCTCACCCTCGCCCGGCAGCGTCATCGTCTCCCGCAGGTCTGCGCACAGCTCGCGGCCGGGGAGCTGTCCTACGGCTACGCCGCCACCATCACCGACTCGGTCTCACGCCTGGACGACCACGACTGCGCCGAGGCCGAGGCGATCCTGCTGGGCTTCGTCGAGCAGGGCTTCTCGGCCGGGAAGGTCGCTGCTTTCGGCCGCCGCATCCGCGATCTCATCGCCGAACGCGACGACACCGAGGATGCCCCTGACGAGGACACCAAGCGCGGCTACGACAAGTCCTGGCTCACCACCACCCGATCCCTGGACGGCGGCCGCTACGTCAAAGGCTGGCTAAACCCCGAAGACGCCGCGATCTGGGACGGCACGCTCGCTCCGCTGGCCAAGCCGGCCGGACCAGACGACCGCCGCGACCTCGCCGAGCGGACGGCGGCGGCGCTGTCGAGCGTGCTGTCGGGCGGGCACAAGGCGTCCAAGGTCACCGTCGTCTGCGACCTGGAGACGCTGACCGGAGGCAACGCCCCGGCCCGCCTCACCGACGGCACCCCGATCCCCGCCGCCCAGGCCCGCCGCATCGCCCTAGCCGCCGGAGTCTCACCCCTCCTGCTCGGACGCGGAAACACACCGCTGTACCTCGGCTACCGGGAACGATTCGCCTCCGCAGCACAGCGGCAGGTGCTGGAGACGCTGTACTCCTCCTGCGCGGTGCGGGGCTGCGAAGTGCCCGGGACACTCTGCGAAGTCGACCACGTCCACGGATGGGCACTCGGACACTCCCCCACCGACATCGACCAACTCGCCCTCACCTGCGGATGGCACAACCGCTTCAAACACAGTCGCCCCGACCAGATCCAGATCACCAAAGATCAGGACGGGCGATATGTCTACCGGCTACTCCCACCAGCCGACGCCAGAGGATCAGCAGCCGGGGCCGGGCCGCCGAGAGGGATCGGCCCACCGGACAGCCCCGTCCTCGATTGGGCCGCATAACGATCACACCCGATGCCGCACCGGCACCCTGGCAGCACCGATGCAGTGCTGCCGGGTGGCCGGTGCGCCTGCCCGCCTGCTCGCCCTCACCCCACCACCGCCCCCACCTCCTTAGCGGCGTTGCCACTGCCTGTGATCGGGCTCGGGGGCGGGCGGGTAGCGTCGTCGGCATGATCGACTGTTGGCTTGTGCGGGCGTTCGTTAACGCCGAAGGTGAGCATGGCAATCCTGCGCTGGTCGTGGTGGAGCCGGAGGGAAGCTTGGTCACTGCCGAGCAGCGCCAGGAGCTGGCGACGCGGCTGGGTATCCCTGCCACCGTGTTCGTCCAGGATGCGGCGGCGGGGCGGGTCGGCATTCACAGCAACTACGGGCAGTCGATCCGGTTCGGTGGCCACCCCCTTCTCGCCACTGTGGAGGCGTTGCACGGGATCGGGCGGGCGCCGAAGGAGCTGGTACCTGAGGCCGGGCCGGTGCCGTGCCGCAGGGACGCCGACGGGACGGTGTGGCTCACGGCGCCAGCGCGGTGGTCAAAGCCGTGGCGGCATTACCAGATGGGCAGCGCCGCCGAGATCGACGCGCTGAGCGGCCTGCCCGACGGCGAGGACTTCACGCAGGTGTGGGCTTGGGAGGACCAAGAGGCCGGGCGGGTGCGGGCGCGGCTGTGGGCGCCTCGTATCGGCAAGGGCGAGGACGAGGCGTGCGGCAGCGCTTCCATGCTGCTGACCCAGAAACTCGATCGAGAGCTCGAAGTTCTGCACGGCCGCCACCGTGCCATCATCCGGACGCGGCCTGTGGATGATGTCCGCGTGGAATTGGGCGGGCGTTGTGCGGTCGAGTCGCCCGGGCATGATGTGCGTGCCGCACTCGACGAGCTTTACGCAATGGCATAGAGCCCGCTACCCCTCCCTTACGGAAGGGGGTGGTGGGGTGGCGCGACCCGGGGGCGGGGCAGGCGGAGCCTGCCCCTAACGCTGCCTCAGGGGCCGCAGAGGCTCCAAAGTCAAGGGTGGACGAAGTCCATCGCGAAGCGACGCC
>NZ_JBEPCJ010000212.1:0-2655 GCF_040299565.1 Spirillospora sp. NPDC000708 | reverse complement strand
CCGCGCCGCTCTGCTCCCGCCCGCCGCCCCCCCCCCGCCCGCGGTCCCCCCCCCCCCCCCGCAACCCCCCGACAACGCCCCGCGGCGCGCCCGCGCCCCCCGGCGTGGAGCGCACGTCCCGCCGCGGGCCTTCCGCCGTACCAGGCCCGGCGTACCGGGCGCGTCTCGACGAACGGGCGCCGGAGCGGCGCCGGTCAGACCTTGGCCAGCACCTCCGACGCCAGCAGCTCCAGGTGGTCCAGGTCACTCAGGTCGAGGACCTGCAGGTAGAGCCGCTCGGCGCCGAGCTCCCCGAACCGCCCGATCTTCTCCACGATCTCGGCCGGGGTGCCCGCCAGGCCGTTCTCCCGCAGCTCGTCGACCCGGCGGCCGATGGCGTCGGCGCGGCGCGCGATCTCCGCCTCGTCCCGCCCGCAGCAGACGACCTGCGCGGCGGAGTACACCATCGGCTTGGTCCGCCCCGCGTCCCGGCACGCGGCCCGGACCCGGTCGAACGCGCCACCGGTGTCCTCGACCTGGTGGAACGGCACGTTGTACTCGTCGGCGTAGGCGGCGGCCAGGCGCGGCGTCCGCTTCGGCCCGAAACCGCCGAGGATCACCGGCGGGCCGCCCGCCTGCGCCGGCTTCGGCAGCGCGGGCGAGTCCTTGAGCGTGTAGTGCTTCCCGGCGAAGGAGAACGTCTCCCCGTCAGGCGTGCCCCACAGCCCGGTGACGATCCGGATCTGCTCCTCTAGCCGCTCGAACCGCTCGTTCAGGCTGGGGAACGGGATGCCGTAGTGGACGTGCTCCTCCTCGAACCAGCCCGTCCCGATCCCGAAGTCGACGCGGCCGCCGCTCATCTGGTCGACCTGCGCGACGGAGATGGCCAGCGGGCCCGGGTAGCGGAACGTCCCGGCCGTCACCAGGGTGCCGAGCCGGATCCGGCTCGTCTCGCGGGCCAGCGCGCCGAGCGTGACCCAGGAGTCGGTCGGGCCCGGCTCGCCCGACACGTCCCCCATCTTGGTGTAGTGGTCGGAGCGGAAGAACGCGTCGAAGCCGAGGTCCTCCGCCGCCTTGGCGACCGACAGCAGTGTTTCGTAGCTCGCCCCCTGCTGGGGCTCGGTGAAGATCCGTAGACGCATGGGTCCATCCTCGTACGTCCGCGCCCCTGCCCGCGCCGCGGGACCTACCTCCCGACCGCCCGCTTGGACTGCGGCGCGCCCGCCTGCGCCTTCTTCGGCGCCTTCTTCGGCGCGTGCTTCGGCGTTCCCTTCGGTGCGTGCTTCTTGCCCCCGGCCTGCTCGGCGTGGCCCTTCTTCACCGGGCTCTTCTTCACCGGGTTCTTCTGCGCCGTCATCCTGGTGCGGACGGTCGCGGAGTTGTTGCCGGGGCGCGGATCGATGGTCGACGACGTGACCCGCGAGGCGTACTGGAGCACCTTCCCGGCCCGGACGTTCCCGGCCGGCAGCACCTTGAAGCGCAGCGTCCGCGTCTCGCCGGGCCGCAGCGAGCCGACCCCGCACACGAAGCCCCGCCGCTCGGGGACGCATGCGGCGTTCCCGACGAGCAGCCGCACCGGTCCCGACGCGTGGACGAACACGTTCTCGGCCGTGGCCGGGCCCCGGTTGCCGATCTTCAGCTGGTAGGAGATCGGCGCGCCGGCCCGCGCGGTCGCCGGCGCGGTCTTCTGCATGACGAGGTCCGCCGTCCGGGCGACGCGCACCGCCGGGAAGCTCGCGGCGGCGCGCATCCCGCGCCACGTCGCCGTCGCGGGGATCCGGAGCGCCTCGTCCGGCCGGGCGCGCCGGGCGACCTTCGCCCGGATCATCCCGGCGACCGTCTCACCGGGCCGGACGGCGCCGAGATCGCACTCGACCGTCCACCCGCTCACCGCGCAGTCGCGCCGCCCCGACACGAACTCCAGCGACTTCGGCAGCGTCGCGCGGACCACCGCGCGGCCCGCCTTCCCCGGTCCGTTGGCCGTCACCGCGAACGGCCAGTCGTACGTGCGGCCGGGGAGCACGGCCTGGCCGGGACCGCTGGTGTGCAGCCGCACCGACCTGGCCTTCTTCTGCTGCTTGACGGGCTTGCGGTGCGGCGCCGGGCGGGCCCGCCCCTTGCCTTTGCCCTTGCCTTTGCCCTTGTGTCCCTGCCCCTTGCCCTTGCCCTTGTGGCCGTGCTCGCCCTGGTGCCCCTTGCCCTGATGCCCGTGCTGCCCCTTGTGCCCCGACGGGCCTGGGCCGTCGGCCCGCGCGGCCGCGCCCGCGAGCGGCACCACGCCCAGCAGCGGCGCGGCCGCCAGCACCGCGAGCGCCCGCGCGCCGGCGTGCCCCGTCCTCTTCCGCATCATCCTGAAAACCCCCCGTGGCCTGCATTTACGTAGCGGACAGGTCCGTTGTAGCGAGCGGGAGGTAAAGGCGCTAGCGCAACGTGGGCGTGTCGTGACGGAGAGTCACTTCGGGCGGAGCGGTCCGTTCTGGGCGATCCAACCTCGGGAATCTCCTGCGACGAAAAGGGCACAAGCTGTTGAATCGGCAATGACCTGGATCCGAATCATGGAGTTGACATGGCAGTCTTCGGCGTCGACTACGCGTGGGGCCGCCCCGGCGCGTCCGCGCTGAAACGCGCCGGGGCGAAGTTCGCGTGCCGCTACCTCTCGCACGACACCACCGGCAA
>NZ_JBEPCJ010000211.1:0-2761 GCF_040299565.1 Spirillospora sp. NPDC000708 | reverse complement strand
CCCCGCCATCCCCCGGCTCCTTAACTCACACCCCCCCGCACCCCCCCCCCCCCCGCGCGCCCGGGCGGCCCCCCCCCCCCCCCCCGGGGCCCCCCCCCGCCGGCGTCTCAGCGGTTCGAGGCGAGGACCGGGCCGGCGGGGCTCGGCGCCGGGGCGGCCGCGCGGCCCGGGATCGCCAGCGCCGCGACCGCGCCGGCCAGCGACAGCGCCGCGCCGACCCCGATCGCGCCGCCGAAGCCGTCGCTGAAGGCGGACGGTCCCGCGTAGCCGCCGGCCTTGGCGAACGCCAGGGCGAGGACGGCGACGCCGAACACCCCGCCGAGCTGCCGTCCGGTGTTGAACACCCCGGACGCCTTGCCGATCTGCTGCGGCGCGACCGCGTTGAGCACGGCGGACTGCGCGGCGGGCATCGCCATGCTGACCCCGGCGCCCGCGATCAGCATCGGCGCGATCAGCTCCCAGTACGGCACGGACGGCGTCGCGGCGAGCGCGAGCCAGCCCATCCCCGCCGCCTGCATGGCCAGCCCCAGCGCCGCCAGCGGCCGGGCGCCGACCCGGTTCACCAGCCGGCCCGCGGTCGGGGCGACGACCGTCACCGCCGCGGTCCAGGCGAGCAGGTGCAGGCCCGCGGCGAGCGGCCGGTCGCCGCGTCCGGTCTGGAAGTACTGCGCCGCGAAGAACAGCGCCCCGTAGAGCGAGGCGTACAGGAACACCCCGGCGGCGTTCCCCGCCGCGAAGCCCCGCAGCCGGAACAGCCCCAGCGGCACCATCGGCCGCGCCGCGACCCGCTCCCAGGCCACGAAGGCGACGCCGCAGACCGCGCCCGCGGCCAGCGTGCCCGCGACCTCGGCGCTCCCCCATCCGGCGGCGTCCGAGCGGATCAGGCCCCACACCAGGCCGAGGGCGGCGCCGGTCACCAGCACCAGCCCGGCCGCGTCCACGCCGTCGCCGCCGCCGCGGCTCTCCGGGACGCGGCGCAGCACCAGCGGCATGATCACCAGCCCGATCGGCACGTTCAGCCAGAAGATCCACTCCCAGGCGAGGCCCTGCGTGACGGCGCCGCCGACCACCGGGCCGCCGACCACCGCCAGCCCCGTCAGCCCGGCGAACAGCCCCAGCGCCTTCGGCCGGTCCGGCGGCGGATAGGCCGCGCTGAGCAGCGCCATCGCCAGCGGCATCACCAGGGCCGCGCCGGCCCCCTGCACCACCCGAGCCGCGATCAGCCAGCCCGCGTCCGGCGCCAGCGCGCACGCCGCCGACGCGGCGGTGAACAGCCCCAGCCCGGCCGTGAACACCAGCCGCCGCCCGAACCGGTCGCCCAGCACGGCACCGGTCATCAGCAGGACGGCGAAGCTCAGGCTGTAGGCGTTCACCGTCCATTCGAGCTGCTCCATCGAGGTGCCGAGATCCACCCGGATCCGGCTCAGCGCCGTCGTCACCACGGTGGCGTCCAGCGCCACCATCACCGAGCCCGCCGAGGCGAGCCCCATCACCCATTTCCTGTTCATGTCCGTACCGACCCGCGGCCCGGTGGAATCGGCCGGTCCGGACCCGATGAATTCGGCGGCCCCGCGGGTCTGTACAAGAAAGGGAGGAGCGCGGAGTGACCGTGATCGAGCAACCGAGCGACGAGTTCGTCCGGCTGGCCGGGCCGTTCCGGCGCGAGCTGCTGACCCACTGCTACCGGATGCTGGGGTCGGTGCAGGACGCCGAGGACCTCGTCCAGGAGACCTACCTGCGGGCCTGGCGGGCGTACGAGGACTTCGAGGGCCGCGCGTCGATGCGGACGTGGCTCTACCGGATCGCCACCAACGCCTGCCTCAACGCGCTGCGGAACGGCGGCCGGCGGGTGCTGCCCGCCGGGTTGGGCGGGCCCATCTCCGACCCGGCCGCGATCGGCCCGCGCGATCCGGAGATCACGTGGCTGGAGCCGATCGCCGACGAGCAGGCCGATCCGGCGGCGATCGTGGCGGGGCGGGCCGGGCTGCGGCTGGCCCTCATCGCGGCGCTGCAGCACCTGCCCCCGCGGCAGCGGACGGTGCTGATCCTGCGGGACGTGCTGGCCTGGTCGGCGGAGGAGACGGGCGACGCGCTCGGCATCAGCGCGACCGCGGTGCACAGCACCCTGCAGCGCGCCCGGGCCCGGCTCGACCGGCTCGATCCGGCGATCGACGAGATCGCCGAGCCCGCGGAGCCGGAGCGCCGCGACCTCCTCGACCGGTACGCCGACGCGTTCGAGCGGGCCGACATGGCCGCGCTGGCCCGGCTGCTCACCGAGGACGCGGTCTGGGAGATGCCGCCGAACCCCTCGTGGTTCGCGGGCCGCGACGACGTCCTGCGGCTGCTCGAAGCCCGGCTGTCGGCGAAGCGGAGCAGGCTGGTGCCGGTCCGGGCCAACGGGCAGCCGGGGTTCGCGATGTACGTGGACGGCGAGGCGTTCGCCCTGCAGGTCGTCACGCTGCGCGGCTCCGCCATCGCGGCGGTGACCGCGTTCCACGACGCCGACCTGGTCCAGCGCTTCGGCCTGCCGCGACGCCTGTGACCGCCGCTGCGGTCGCGGCCGATCCCACGGCGGCCGACGAGCGACGCCCCCGCGCCAGGGATGGCGGGCGCGGGGGCGTGGGATGCTCTGGGGCTACTTGAGGAGCTGGCGGGCGATGACCATCCGCTGGATCTGGTTGGTGCCCTCGTAGATCTGGGTGATCTTGGCGTCGCGCATCATCCGCTCCACCGGGAACTCCCGCGTGTACCCGTACCCGCC
>NZ_JBEPCJ010000210.1:0-2910 GCF_040299565.1 Spirillospora sp. NPDC000708 | reverse complement strand
CTATATTTCAGTTGAATAAGCTGTTCTTTAGACATATCCATGATTTCTACCTCTTTTGCTTCTTCCTCAATGCTTTCAAATAGTTCACTTACTGGAACTAAAAGAGCATTAGATATTGAGGCTAAAGTATCTAAACTAACATCCGTTCCATTTTCTATTCTCTGAACCGTTCTAACAGTTATATTTGCTTTTTCAGCCAGTACTTCTTGCGTCCAACCTCTTTTTTTTCTTAACTCAGCAACTCTATATTTATTCATGAATATATAATAAACTATTTTTTTAAACATGTACACGACAGATAGACGACAAAAGAACGACAATCTACCGACACAAAGGTAAAACAACAGTTTTGGAGGAAATAATAAAAGCAGTAATCATATTAAAAAATGCTTTTATTATACCCGAATTGCTAGTTAATTTCATTGGAAAATAAATAAGTCGTGCTATCCTAATCTTAAACCACTAAGCATTAGAAAGCGCACGACTTATATGACTTATAATAGCACACTTCCAAAAGTTTTTGTTTATTTACTGACAACCATTGAGACGCTTTATCAAACGAGTGTTTCCCTTGAGGTTCAAAACCGAAAGAACGTCCATCTCGCAACATCAGATTGCTTAGTTATCGCTTGTTACCTATGGGGCGTACTGCATTTTAGTGAAACACTTAAAGCTAAGCACCAATTGGCTCAAAGTTTATTTCCTAATTTCCTAGAATATTCTCGCTTTGTCCGCCGTTGTAATGCCCTCTTACCGAGTATCCAAGTCATTCGCCAAGCACTCGTCTTTAAAGAGGTTGAAGGAATGAGTGTATCCATTATTGATAGCTTCCCCCTTCCTTTGTGTCAGCCTATTCGTAATTTCAGAAGCAAAGTTCTTGGAGATGATGCAAATGTTGGCTACAATGCTACAAAGGGACAGTACTTCTATGGATGTAAATGTCATGCTTTAGTCAGTGAATCAGGCTATGTCATCGACTACACAATTACTCCTGCTTCAATGGCTGATCGTTCAATGACCGAGGAAGTGTTGAGTCAATTTGGGACACCAACAGTCCTTGGAGATATGGGATATCTAGGTCAGTCACTGCATGATAGGCTGGAATTAAAAGGAATTGATCTAATGACACCTGTCAGGAAGAATATGAAGCAAAAGAAAATCCTTTTCCCTAATTTTTCAAAACGTAGAAAAGTGATTGAGCGAGTTTTCTCTTTTTTGACAAATCTAGGAGCTGAGCGTTGTAAAAGTCGTTCGCCTCAAGGTTTTCAATTGAGATTAGAGATGATACTTTTAGCGTATTCTTTACTGTTAAAATCAGCTAAATCACTGGAACCAGAGACTTTAAGATATTCTATCGGGTATCAAGTCATGTCTAAATAATCAACTAGCAATTCGGGTCGTAATTAACATAATTGTATATGAACCCTTTGCATTTTCATTTAACGGCTTAATGGTTTTTCGCCTTAATAATAATAACCTTTGTTAAAAATTTGATTTTTTCTTTTAAGGGCCTAGAATTTATTATTTCTTTGGTTCTGTTGCAAAGTTTTCCAAAAAATCTATTTTAGTGTAAAATTGAGAAAAAAGACAGAGAGGACAGAGTAATGAATCATTTTAAAGGCAAACAATTCAAAAAAGACGTCATTATTGTCGCTGTTGGTTACTACCTGCGTTACAATCTAAGCTATCGTGAAGTTCAGGAATTGTTATATGATCGTGGAATAAATGTTTGTCATACTACGATTTATCGTTGGGTGCAAGAGTACAGCAAAGTCCTCTATTATCTTTGGAAGAAGCAAAATAGACAATCCTTCTATTCATGGAAAATGGACGAAACCTATATCAAAATTAAGGGACGTTGGCATTATCTTTATCGTGCAATTGATGCGGACGGCTTAACCTTAGATATCTGGTTACGAAAGAAACGGGATACGCAAGCAGCCTATGCTTTCTTAAAACGACTCCATAAACAGTTTGGTGAGCCGAAAGCAATTGTGACCGATAAAGCACCTTCTCTTGGCTCCGCCTTTAGAAAGTTACAGAGTGTGGGTTTATATACTAAGACAGAGCACCGAACTGTGAAGTATCTTAACAATTTAATAGAACAAGACCATCGACCTATTAAACGACGGAATAAATTTTATCAAAGTCTCCGTACAGCCTCTTCCACGATTAAGGGCATGGAGACCCTTCGAGGAATATATAAAAAGAACCGAAGAAATGGAACGCTCTTCGGCTTTTCGGTGTCTACTGAAATCAAGGTATTAATGGGAATAACAGCCTAAGATATTTGGAGTTCAGAGCGGACGCGTTTGATTTTCAAACTTCGCAACAGAACCAATTTGTCCAAGATATTGACCCAAATACATATTATCTGCAATATTTACTTAATAACTGTAATTGAGATTGGAGAATTTTTAACCATATAAGTAGCATGCGAACCAAAATATCCTTTAATTCCATGCATTGATCGCGATCCAATGATTAAGATATCTGCAGATGTTGCTGGCAAAATCGTCTTAGTAATTTCCTCGGCCGGATCACCTTCTCCACTGTACAGCTGAATGTTTTTTACACCGCTATTTTCTGCATATTGTTTGTACTTTTCCAAATTAAGTGACAATTGACTTTGTTTCTGCCTCAAGTACTCAGGGTCTAACGCTTCATAAACATTCAGCTCTTCAATTTCTAAAATTGAGGCAATCAGTAATGCGGCTCCAGTTTTACTCGCTTGCTTTACAGCATATTGAAAGGCTTTTTGAGCTCCTTCTGATTCATCTACCCCAACTAAAATATTTTTAAATTCATCAAAACCTTCCATAGTGCTTCTTACCTTTCATTAATTAATTGATTATATTTTTAATTTCCTATATACAGATAAATAATTGTCCACGCTAACAGTATTAATAA
>NZ_JBEPCJ010000209.1:0-3067 GCF_040299565.1 Spirillospora sp. NPDC000708 | reverse complement strand
CGCGGGCGCTCGCCGCCGAGCCGCGGGTGCTGCTGCTGGACGAGCCCGCCGCGGGCGCCAACCCGACCGAGAAGCGCGCGCTGATGGAGCTGATCGCGCGGATCAGCGGGCTCGGCACCGCCGTCGTGCTGATCGAGCACGACGTCGCGCTCGTCATGTCGATCTCCGACCGGGTGACCGTGCTGGAGCACGGCCGGGCGATCGCGGAGGGCCCGCCCGCCGAGATCCGGGCGGACCCGCGGGTGATCGCCGCCTACCTCGGCGTGCCCGACGACCCGGAGACCGACCTCGTCACGGAGGTGCTGGGGTGACCCTGCTGCGGGTGACGGACCTGCACAGCCGCTACGGGCAGGTGGAGGCGCTGGCCGGGATCTCCTTCGAGGTCGCCGAGGGCGAGATCGTCGCGCTGCTCGGCAGCAACGGCGCGGGCAAGACGACCGCGCTGCGCACCCTCACCGGGCTGCACCGGGCCCGGTCGGGACGGGTCGAGTTCGACGGCCGCGACATCACCCGGCTCGGCGCGCACCGGATCGTCGCCGCCGGGCTCGGGCACGTCCCGGAGGGCCGCCGGGTGTTCCCGGCGCTGACGGTCGCGGAGAACCTGCTGCTCGGCGGCTACCTGCGGCGCCGCGACCGCGCCGCGGTGAGCGCCCGCCGCGAGGAGGTCTACGCCATGTTCCCGCGGCTCGGGGAGCGGCGCGGGCAGCTCGCCGGGCTGCTGTCCGGCGGCGAGCAGCAGATGCTCGCCATCGGCCGCGCGCTGATGCTGCGCCCCCGGCTGCTCGCCCTCGACGAGCCGACGATGGGGCTGGCGCCGCGGACGGCGCAGCAGGTGCTGCGGGTCGTCCGCGAGATCCGGGACCAGGGCGCGACCGTCCTCATCGTCGAGCAGAACGCGCACCAGACGCTCCGCCTCGCCGACCGCGCCTACGTGCTGGAGACGGGCCGCATCGTCCTGAACGGCCCGGCCGCGGACCTCGCGCGCGACGACCGCGTCAAGGCCGCCTACCTCGGCGGCGACCCCGTCATCGAGACCGGCTGAGGCAGCCGTCCGGACGTCCGGCACTGAAACCGATTTCTGTTTCTTCGGACGACCAGATGCCCCGCGACGCGGCGGAGGCCCGGTAGCTGCAGATCAGCGCCTTTTCGCGCACCTCGCCTATTGACATCGTCCGCGCCCATGCTGCAATCATTCTCTGACAACGGTTTCAGTGATCTGGGCAACAGACGGGAGTCGACGTGGCGACCATCCACGACGTGGCGGCGCGGGCGGGCGTCTCCCCCGCCACCGTCTCGCGGTTCCTGCGGGGACAGCGGGTCAGGTCGGCGGAGGCCATCCGGGCCGCCGTGGATGAGCTGGGCTTCGCGCCGAACATCGCGGCGCAGTCGCTGAAGTCGGGACGCACCCGCACCATCGGCGTCGTCGTCCCCGACATCACCAACCCGTACTTCGCCGCGGTCGTGAAGGGCATGGAGTCCGTCAGCCGCGACCGCGGCTACCGGCTGCTGCTCGCCAACAGCGACGAGAGCGGCGCCCGCGAGGCCGACCTGCTCGCCGACATGGCCCGCCAGGTGGACGGCATCATCCTCGCCCCGGCCACCGAGCACGAGCAGACCCCGGTGCAGCTGCGCGACAGCGGGCTGCCGGTCGTGTTCATCGACCGGGACCTCGCCGACGGGGAGAGCTTCGACGCCGTCCTCGTCGACAACCGCGCGGGCGGCCGGCAGGCCGCCGAGCACCTTCTCGCCCTCGGCCACACCCGCATCGCGATGATCAGCGGCGGCCAGGAGTCCACGCCGGGCCGGTACCGGCGGGACGGGTTCCTGGAGGCCGTATCCGCCGCCGGCGTCGAGATCCCGCCGGAACTCGACCTGATCGGCGACTTCCGCGAGGAGCGCGCCTACCAGCTCACCCTGTCGCTGCTGTCGCTCGCCGAGCCGCCGACCGCGATCTTCACGGCGAACAACCTCACCACGCTGGGCGCGCTGAAGGCGCTGCACGACATGCGGGTGGACGTCCCCGGGCAGATCAGCCTCATCGGCTTCGACGACCTGGACACCGGGCCGCTGCTGCGGCCGCCGCTGACCGTCGTCGACCGCCCGATGACCGAGCAGGGCGTCCTCGCCATGCGGCTGCTGCTGCACCGCTTCGACGACAGCCAGACCCGCGACCTCCCCCGGCGCATCGTCATGGACATAAAGATCATCGAGCGGGCCTCGACGGCCCCGCCCCGGACCCCCAGGAAGGCGGGCAGGACCCGATGACCGTGACCGAGTTGCAGGGATTCCTGCACGGCCTGCCCGCCGTTGACCAGGTCGGGGCGGAGGAGCGGGCGGCGCGGCTGGCGACCCGGTCGATCAAGACGTCGGCGAAGGCCGAGGCGATCGACCTGGCTATCTCGATGGTGGACCTCACCACGCTGGAGGGTGCGGACACGCCGGGGAAGGTGCGGGCGTTGTGCGCCAAGGCCGTCCGTCCCGATCCGGCGGACGCGACGGTGCCGAAGGTCGCGGCTGTGTGCGTGTATCCGGACATGGTGGAGACGGCCGTCGCGGCGCTGGACGGCACCGGGGTCGGGGTCGCATCGGTGGCGACGGCGTTCCCGTCCGGGCGGGCGCCGCTGGAGGCCAAGCTCGCCGACACCCGCGCGGCCGTGCAGGCCGGGGCGAGCGAGATCGACATGGTGATCGATCGTGGCGCGTTCCTGTCCGGTGACTATGGGACGGTCTTCGAGCAGATCGTCGCGGTCAAGGACGCCTGCGGGGACGCGCATCTGAAGGTGATCCTGGAGACCGGCGAACTGGTCACCTACGACAACGTGCGGCGCGCCTCGTGGCTGGCGATGCGGGCGGGCGCGGACTTCATCAAGACCTCGACCGGGAAGGTGTCTCCGGCGGCGACGTTGCCGGTGACGCTGGTGATGCTGGAGGCCGTCCGCGACTACCGCGCGGCGACGGGCCGTCAGGTCGGTGTCAAACCGGCGGGTGGGATCCGCACCACCAAGGATGCGATCAAGTATCTGGTGCTGGTGAACGAGACCGCCGGCCCGGACTGGCTGTCGCCCGA
>NZ_JBEPCJ010000208.1:0-3421 GCF_040299565.1 Spirillospora sp. NPDC000708 | reverse complement strand
CGCCCGGTGGCCGCGCGGCCCGCGGCCCGCCCCGGTGAGCTGTGCACATCGTACTTGCCGGTAGATGCCCGGACCGTCCATCACCCCGGTTCCGCGCGCCGGGACGCGCCGCCGTTGCGGCGGTTCGCGGCCCCGCGCGACGATCGCGCGCGCGATGGTTGGGTAGGGTTTGTTCCGGACATGCCGTCGACCCTGCGCGGGAGAGACCCCATGCGGCCAGCGTGGGGCGCCGAAGGGGCAACCTCCCCGGAACCTCTCAGGCAAAAGGACCGCGCGGACGAGGCACCTCTGGAAAGCAGGCGCCGTTCCCCCGACCGGGGGAGGGGCGGCTCACCGAAGGGGAAATCCCGCCCGGCGGGGGAAGCTCTCAGGTGCCGATGACAGAGGGGGAGACCGGCCGCCGGCCCGTTGCCGGCGGCGGCCCTGAGCGACCGCAGCAGCCAGGAGGCTCTCCATGACCGCCCAGTTCTTCGCCCCCGTGGCCTCGCCGCAGCACCCCCGTTCCACGTTCGCCGACCGGCACGTCGGCCCGTCCCCGGACGAGCGGGCCCGGATGCTGGCCGCCATCGGCTACTCCGGCGCGGAGGCGCTGATCGACGACGCCGTCCCGGCGGCGATCCGCACGTCCCGGCCGCTGGAGCTGCCGCCCGCGCTGAGCGAGACCGCCGCGCTGGCCCGGCTGCGCGAGCTGGCGTCCCGCAACACCGTCCTCACCTCGATGATCGGCCTCGGCTACCACGGGACGATCACGCCGGGCGTGATCCTGCGCAACGTCCTGGAGAACCCGGGCTGGTACACCGCGTACACCCCGTACCAGCCGGAGATCTCGCAGGGCCGCCTCGAGGCGCTGCTGAACTTCCAGACGGTCGTGTCCGACCTGACCGGCCTGCCGGTCGCCAACGCCTCCATGCTGGACGAGGGCACCGCCGCCGCCGAGGCCATGGCGCTCGCGCACCGGGTGTCCAAGCGCAAGGAGCCCGGGACGTTCCTGGTCGACGCCGACGCGCTGCCGCAGACGATCGAGGTCGTGCGGACCCGGGCGGTCCCGCTCGGCATCGAGGTCGTCGTCGCGGACCTGTCCGCCGGGCTGCCCGACGGCGACTTCTTCGGCGTCCTGCTGCAGTACCCGGGCGCGTCCGGCGCCGTCCGCGACCTGGAACCGATCACCGCGCAGGCGCACGAGCGCGGCGCGAAGGTCGTCGTGGCCGCCGACCTGCTCGCCCTGACCCTGCTGCGGCCGCCGGCGGAGTCCGGCGCCGACATCGCCGTGGGCTCCGCGCAGCGGTTCGGCGTCCCGTACGGGTTCGGCGGCCCGCACGCCGGCTACATGGCCGTCGGCGAGGGCATCCAGCGGCAGCTTCCCGGACGCCTCGTCGGCGTGTCCGTCGACGCCGACGGCGCCACCGCGTACCGCCTCGCCCTGCAGACCCGCGAGCAGCACATCCGCCGCGAGAAGGCCACCAGCAACATCTGCACCGCGCAGGTCCTCCTCGCCGTCATGGCGAGCATGTACGCCGTCTACCACGGCCCCGAGGGCCTCGCCGCGATCGCCCAGCGGACGCACCGCCGCGCCGCCGAGATCGCCGCGGGCCTGCGCGTCGGCGGCGTCGAGGTCGTCCACGGCGCGTTCTTCGACACCGTCCTCGCCCGCGTCCCCGGCCGCGCCGCCGAGGTCGTCGCGGCCGCCCGCGAGCGCGGGATCAACCTGCGGCCCTCCGGCGCCGACCACGTCGCCGTCGCCTGCGACGAGACGACGCTCCCCGAGCACGTCACCGCCGTCCTCGAGGCGTTCGGCGTGCCCGCCGAGATCGGCGGCGCCGAGGAGGCGATCCCCGACGGCCTGCGCCGCGAGAGCCCCTACCTCAGCCACCCGGTCTTCCACGCGCACCGCTCCGAGACCGCCATGCTGCGCTACCTGCGCCGGCTCCAGGACAAGGACATCGCGCTCGACCGCTCGATGATCCCGCTCGGCTCCTGCACGATGAAGCTGAACGCCACCGCCGAGATGGAGCCGATCACCTGGCCCGAGTTCGCGAACCTCCACCCGTTCGCGCCGGTCGACCAGGCCGCCGGCTACCTCGAGCTGATCCGCGAGCTGGAGGACGCCCTCGCCGAGATCACCGGGTACGCCAAGGTGTCCGTCCAGCCGAACGCCGGCTCCCAGGGCGAGCTGGCCGGCCTCCTCGCCATCCGCGGCTACCACGCGTCCCGCGGCGACGAGCACCGCGACGTCTGCCTCATCCCCTCGTCGGCGCACGGCACCAACGCCGCCAGCGCCGTCAT
This sequence comes from Spirillospora sp. NPDC000708, assembly GCF_040299565.1. Taxonomy (NCBI): domain Bacteria; kingdom Bacillati; phylum Actinomycetota; class Actinomycetes; order Streptosporangiales; family Thermomonosporaceae; genus Spirillospora; species Spirillospora sp. NPDC000708. The sequence continues at coordinate 1,138 of NZ_JBEPCJ010000208.1, read as the reverse complement.
GGCCGGGATGCGCGTCGTCGTCGTCAAGTGCGACGAGGGCGGCAACGTCGACCTCGACGACCTGCACGCCAAGATCGGAAAGCACGGCGACCGGCTCGCCGCGATCATGGTGACGTACCCGTCCACGCACGGCGTGTTCGAGGAGTCGATCACCGACGTCTGCGCCGCCGTCCACGCCGCCGGCGGCCAGGTCTACGTCGACGGCGCCAACCTCAACGCCCTCGTCGGCCTCGCCCGCCCCGGCGAGTTCGGCTCCGACGTCTCCCACCTCAACCTGCACAAGACCTTCTGCATCCCGCACGGCGGCGGCGGCCCCGGCGTCGGCCCCATCGGCGTCCGCGAGCACCTCGCCCCGTTCCTGCCGAACCACCCGCTCCGCGAGGAGGCCGGCCCCGCCGGCACCGGCGTCGGCCCGATCTCCGCCGCGCCGTGGGGCTCCGCGGGCATCCTGCCGATCTCCTGGGCGTACATCGCGATGATGGGCCCGGACGGCCTGCGCGCCGCGACCGAGGGCGCCATCATCGGCGCCAACTACCTCGCCGCCCGCCTCGGCCCGCACTACCCGATCCTCTACACCGGCCGCAACGGCCTCGTCGCCCACGAGTGCATTGCCGACCTCCGCAAGATCACCAAGGAGACCGGCATCACCGCCGAGGACGTCGCCAAGCGCCTCATCGACTACGGCTTCCACGCCCCGACGCTCTCCTTCCCCGTCGCCGGCACCCTGATGATCGAGCCCACCGAGTCCGAGGACCTCGCCGAGCTCGACCGGTTCTGCGACGCCATGATCGAGATCCGCCGGGAGATCCAGCGCGTCGCCGACGGCGGCTACGACCGCGAGGACAACCCGCTCAAGAACGCCCCGCACACCGCCGCCTGCCTCGTCTCCGACGACTGGAAGCACGCCTACACCCGCGACGAGGCCGCCTACCCCGTCCCCGCGCTCCGCGAGACCAAGTACTGGCCCCCGGTCCGCCGCATCGACCAGGCCTACGGCGACCGCAACCTCGTCTGCTCCTGCCCCCCGCCGGAGGCGTTCGAGGACTGAGTCTTCCCAGGGGGGCGACCCCCTGGAACCCCCGTCACGGTCGTGAGGCCGTTTCCCCGCTCCGCTGGCGCTCCGCGGCGAAACGGCCTC
>NZ_JBEPCJ010000207.1:0-3554 GCF_040299565.1 Spirillospora sp. NPDC000708 | reverse complement strand
CGTGCGCATTCCCCCCGGACGCGCTCGGGGCGGCGGGCCGGGCCCGTGCGCGCCGCTCCCGCGCATGAGGGGGGAATGGAGATCTATGCTCTGCCTGACGTGTCACCGGGTGCGCCCGGCGCTCGACCGGACGGACTACACCGCCGACCGTGCCCTGCTCATCGTCCGCCGCGGCCTGTGCGCGTGCGGCACCCCGCCGGCGCGCCCGGGACGCAGACGGCGGTCGGGCGGCGCGCCCGCCGAGGCGCCCGTGAGCGCGTCCGGGACCGCGCCGGGGGCCACGACCGTTCAAACCCCGGGAACCGGTCCGAAACCGGCGAACAACACCGGAAGTACACCTCCCGTTTCCCAGCGGTTCGCCTAGAGTTTAGAGAAACACTCGACAGCCCCTGGGGGGAGCCATGACCGTGATCCCGGGTCTCGTCCGCCGCGCCGCCACCGAGGCGGAGCACCGGCTGCGCGCCGGTGCCGGTCTGCTCGTCAGACTCGGCCGGGACCTGGAACGGTCGGCGGAACTGGAACGGTTCCTGCCCGCGCACGGGGAACGGGTGCGCCGCCTGGAGGATACCGTCCGGGAGCAGGACGCGGCGCTGCGCACCCGCGAGGAGGAGGTGCGCGGGCTGCGCGCCGAGCTGGACTCGCTGGTCGCGCAGCTGAACGACCGGCTGCTGCCGCGCATCGACGAGCGCATGGACGACACCGAGCGCGACCTGGCCGCGGTCGCCACCAGCCTGATCCGCACCGGCCGCGACACCGCCGGGCACGGCACCCGGATCGAGGCGGCCGAGCGGCGGATCGGCGACCTGCGCGCCAAGCTCTCGCAGCTGGAGCAGCGCGCGGGCCTGTGGCGGGACCTCCAGGCGACCATGGCGCGGCTCGGCGAGGACGTGGACGCGCTGCGCGCCCGGACGGCGCTGCGCGCGGCCGAGCCGCCCGCCGCCGAACCGGCGGTCGCGCCCGTCGCCCCGGTCGCCCCGGTCGTCACCGACCGCGTCACCGACCGGGTCGCCGACCGCGTCACCGATCGGGTCGTCGAACGGGTCACCGACCGGCCCGCCTGACCCGGGGGCCGGTGCCCGCGCCCGCGGCCTTCGGGACAATGGGGACATGACCTTCGCCATTCCCGATCCCAAGCGCGGCTTCGCCAGCGACAACCAGGCCAGCGTCCACCCCGACATCCTCGCCGCGCTGGCGGCGGTGAACGAGGGGCATCAGCCCGCCTACGGCGACGACGCCGTGACCGCGCGGCTGCGCGAGGTCGTGCGGGGGCACTTCGGCGCCGCGGCGGAGGTGTTCCCGGTGTTCAACGGGACGGGCGCGAACGTGGTGTCGCTGCAGGCGATGTCGAAGCCGTGGAGCGCGGTGGTGTGCCCGGAGTCGGCGCACATCAACACCGACGAGTGCGGCGCGTCCGAGAAGATCGCCGGACTGAAGCTGGTCACGGTGCCGGCGCCGGACGGGAAGCTGACGCCCGAACTGGTCGAGCGGTACGCGGCGGGGTTCGGCAACATCCAGCGCCGCCAGCCGTCCGCGGTGTCGATCACGCAGAGCACCGAGCTCGGCACCGTCTACACGCCCGAGGAGGTCGCGGCGGTCGCCGCCGCGGCGCACGAGCGGGGCCTCGGCGTGCACATGGACGGCGCCCGGATCGCCAACGCCGCCGCCGCGCTCGGGGTGCCGATGCGCGCGTTCACCACCGACGCGGGCGTGGACGTGCTGTCGTTCGGCGGCACCAAGAACGGGCTGCTGCTGGGCGAGGCGATCGTCGTGCTGAACCCCGACGCCGTCGAGGGGCTGGCGTTCCTGCGCAAGTCGAGCATGCAGCTGGCGTCGAAGATGCGGTACGTGTCGGCGCAGCTCGTCGCGCTGCTGGACGGCGACCTGTGGCTGCGCAACGCCGCGCACGCCAACGCGATGGCGCGGCGGCTGGCGGACGCGGCGGGCGCGCTGCCCGGCGTGGCGATCACCCAGGACGTGCAGGCGAACACGGTGTTCGCGATCGTGCCGAAGGACGCGGCGGAGCGGCTGCGCAAGCGGTTCGCGTTCTACACCTGGGACGAGCGGACGGGCGAGGTCCGCTGGGTGTGCTCGTTCGACACCACCGAGGACGACGTGGACGCCTTCGCGGCCGCGCTCGCGGAGGAGCTGGACGGCTGACCCGCGGGGCGTCCCGGCGGCCGGGCCGGGACGTCCCGATCATCGGGAGGCAAGCGAACGCTTCGTAGGTCCGGCGGGTTATCGTGGCCCCGAACTGGATTCGGTATCAGGAGGGCGAGCCCGAGATGACCAACCGCACCTTCGTCGTGGGCGTGGGCATGACCAAGTTCGAGAAGCCGGGCTCCCGCGACTGGGACTACCCCGACATGGCCAAGGAGGCCGTCGGCAACGCTCTGCAGGACGCCGGCCTCCCCTACGACAAGATCGAGATGGCGTACGCCGGCTCGATGTACGGGTCGATGGGGCAGCGCGCCCTCTACGAGACCGGCATGACCGGCATCCCGGTGATGACCGTCATGAACGCCTGCGCCACCGGGTCCAGCGCGCTGTTCCTGGCCCGCCAGGCCGTCCGCGGCGGGCTCGCCGACTGCGCGCTCGCGCTCGGCATGGAGAAGATGAAGAAGGGCTCGCTCGGCGCGGGCGTCGGCGAGTCCAAGGTCACCATCATCGACCACCACCTGCGGTCGATGACCGCGGGCCGCGAGTGGGAGCTGGACAAGGCGCCGATGCCGCAGATGTTCGGCAACGCCGGCCGCGAGCACATGGAGAAGTACGGCTCCACCCCCGAGCACTACGCGTGGATCGGCTGGAAGAACCACAAGCACTCGGTGAACAACCCGTACGCGCAGTTCCAGACCGAGTACTCGCTCGACGACGTCAGGAACGCCACGATGATCTTCGACCCGCTGACCAAGCTGCAGTGCTCCCCGACCTCCGACGGCGCCGCCGCCGCGGTCGTGGTCAGCGAGCGGTTCGTCGACGAGCACGACCTGTGGGACCAGGCCGTCGAGATCGCCGGCCACCACATCGCCACCGACACCCCCGAGAGCTTCGACGACCACTCCTCCATCCAGGTCGTCGGGTTCGGCGTCTCGCAGCGCGCCGCGAGGAAGGCGATGGACGAGGCGCAGGTGTCGATCGAGGACGTCGACGTCATCGAGCTGCACGACTGCTTCAGCGCCAACGAGCTGATCACCTACGAGGCGCTCGGCATGGCCGGGGTCGGCGAGGGCCACAAGCTGGTCGACGACCAGGCCACCACCTACGGCGGCACGTGGGTCGTCAACCCGTCCGGCGGCCTGATCTCCAAGGGCCACCCGCTGGGCGCGACGGGCCTCGCCCAGTGCGCGGAGCTGACCTGGCAGCTGCGCGGCAAGGCCGGCGACCGGCAGGTCGAGGGCGCCCGCGTCGCCCTGCAGCACAACATCGGCCTCGGCAGCGCCTGCGCCGTCGCCGTCTACAAGCCCGCGTCCGCCTGACCCGGCACGCCTACCGGGAGGGCCCCGCGCGCCGCCCCCCCCGGGGGCGCCCCCGCCCGCGGCCCCGCCCCCGGCCCG
>NZ_JBEPCJ010000206.1:0-3562 GCF_040299565.1 Spirillospora sp. NPDC000708 | reverse complement strand
GTGGCGCGCGCCTACACCCGGTCGGGGGGGGGGCCGGCCGCCCCCGCGCGCCGGGGGTTCGCGGCGTTGGGGGGACCGCCGGGGCCGTGGCGGCCCGGCGGTTTGTTGTGGTTGCCCCCGCCCGGCGCCGGGCTGGACGAGCGGCTCGCGCACGCCTTCGCCGACGCCTACGACGGCCGCCCGCTCGTCCTGATCGGGATGGACACCCCGCAGGTCACGCCCGCGCTGCTGGCTCGCGCCGGGCGCGCCCTGCGCGGCCGTGACGCGGTGTTCGGCGCCGCGCGCGACGGCGGCTTCTGGCTGCTGGGGCTGCGCCGCCCCGACGCGCGGCTGCTGCGCGGCGTCCCGATGTCGCGGCCCGACACCGGAACGCTCCAGCTCGCGCGCCTGCGCGCCGCCGGCCTGACGGTGGCGGCGATGCCGGCGCTGACCGACGTCGACACCCCGGCCGACGCCGAGGCCGTCGCCGCGCGGGCGCCCGGCGGCCGGTTCGCCGCGGCCGTCCGCGCCCTCGGGACCAGGACCGTCCCGGCATGATCGGCGAACTGTACGAGGAGGCGCTGCGCGGCGCCGCGCCGGTGGAGATCGAGCACGCCGACGGCCGCCGCCGCCCGCTGCCGGTGCAGGACTGGCTGGCGCTGCGCCCCGGCGACGCCGGGCTGCTGGACCGCTGCGCCGGTGCCACCCTGGACGTCGGGTCGGGCCCGGGACGGCTGGCGGCCGCGCTGGCCGCCCGGGGGCTTCCGGTGCTCGGCATCGACGTGGCGCCGCGCGCGGTCGCGCTGACCATCGCGGCGGGCGCCCCGGCGCTGCGCCGGGACGTGTTCGGGCGGGTGCCGGGTGCCGGGCGGTGGCGGACGGTGCTGCTGGCCGACGGCAACATCGGCATCGGCGGCGACCCGGCCGCGCTGCTGCGCCGCGTCCTGGGGCTGCTCGGCCCCGGCGGCCGGGTGCTGGCGGAGGTGGACCCGCCGGGCGCGGGGACGCGGACCGAGCCGCTGCGGCTGCGGTCGGGCCGGGCGGTCGGCGAGTGGTTCCCCTGGGCGCACGTGTCCGCCGACGGCGCCGGCGCGCTGGCCGCCGCGTGCGGGGCGGCCGTCACCGAGCGGTGGGAGGAGGCCGGCCGATGGTTCGTCGCCCTGCGTCCCTGACCCGGTCTCTCCTCGACCGCCGGCCGGTGCCGCCGGAAGCGCTGACGACGCTGCCGCAGCGCTTCACCAGCCGCCTGCACGACGAGCGGGTCGCCGCGTGGCTGGGCATCGCGCTCGGCGCCTGCTTCCTCGTCGCGTTCTGCACCGGCCTGGTCAGCCACCTGATGCAGAACCCGGCGAACTGGATGACGTGGCCGTCGCGCCCGGTGAACCTGTACCGGGTCACGCAGGGCCTGCACGTCATGACCGGCCTGGCGGCGGTGCCGCTGCTGCTGGCCAAGCTGTGGACGGTCTACCCGCGGCTGCTGCAGTGGCCGCCGGTCCGCTCGGCCGGGCACGCGATCGAGCGGCTGATGGTGTTCGTCCTCGTCGGCGGGTCACTGTTCCAGCTGGTCACCGGCGTGATGAACATCGACTACTGGTACGCGTTCCGGTTCTTCTTCACCACCGCGCACTACTGGACCGCCTACATCATCATCGGCGCGCTGCTGATCCACATCGCCAACGAGTGGGCCAAGACGCGCCGGACGGTGATGACGCGGCCGCAGGGCGGGCTGCGGCGCCGCACGTTCCTGCTGACGGTGCTCGGCGCGAGCGGCGTGGTCGTCGCGACGACCGTGGGGGAGACGGTCTCGCCGCTGGCGCGGCTGGCGGTGCTCGCGCCGCGCCGTCCCGGGATCGGGCCGCAGGGGCTGCCGGTCAACAAGTCCGCGGCCGGGTCGGGCGTCACCGCGCTCGCCCGCGACCCGGGGTGGCGGCTCACCGTCACCGGGCGCGTTCGGCGGGAGCTGACCCTGTCGCTGGCGCAGCTGCAGGCCATGCCGATGCGGACGGCGCGGCTGCCGATCGCGTGCGTGGAGGGCTGGAGCGCGGAGGCCGACTGGGAGGGCGTGCGGCTGCGGGACGTGCTGCGCATGGCGGGCGTCGACGACGACGCGGACGTCCGCGTCGAATCGCTGGAACCCCGCGGCCTCTACCGCACCTCGGAGGTGCGTCCGCCGCACTGGCACGACCCCCTCACGCTGCTGGCGCTGCGGGTGAACGGCGAACCCCTCGACCTCGACCACGGGTACCCGTGCCGGCTCATCGCGCCGAACCGCCCCGGCGTCATGCAGACCAAGTGGGTCGGCCGGCTGGTGGTCGCATGAACGCGCCCATCGCCAGGTACGCGGCGTACGCGGCGGGCACGGCGCTGATCGGGTACGGGCTGAGCGGGATCGTCACCGACGTCCCGGTGCCGCGCTGGGCGGCGTGGTTCGTGGGCGCAGCGGTCCTGCACGACGGGGTGCTGGTCCCGGTGGTCCTGGCCGCGGGCCTGGTGACGGGCTGGATCCCGGTCGCCTACCGGCGGGTGCTGCGCGGCGCGCTAGTGGTGGCGGCGTGCGTGACGGCGGTGGCGATCCCGCTCGTCCTGGGCTACGGGCGCCGCCCGGACGTCCCGTCGCAGCTGCCGCTGCCCTACGGCCGCAACCTCGCGATCGTCGTCGGGCTCATCGGCGCCGTGGCGGTCGCGGTGCTGGCGTGGCGGGCGGTCGCCGGGCGCGGGCGGCGGCACGGCATGAGCGGCGGAGCGCACCGCGCCGTCCCGCCGGGACGGCGGCCGGGGCGCAAGGAGGGGGACAGGTGACCGCCACCGACACCCGGCCGCAGGACGTCCCGGCCCCGGTCGCGCGGCGCGGGAGCCGTCCGGGCTGGATCGCCGTGGCGGTGTGGGCGGCGGGGATCGCGGCGGTGTTCGCCGCCGGCTGGTACCTGCGGCGCGCCGGGCTCGCCACCGAGGACGCGCTGCCGCCGCTGCACGCGCGGGCGCGCTCGCATCCGCTGACCTGGCGGATGGCTCCGGCGGTGGCGGCCGCCGCCGTGCTGGTCATGGCGCTGCCGTGGGCGGCGTCGCGGCTGCGGTGGCGGGTGTTGCCGGTGGTGGCGTGGGCGGGGGCGGCGCTGTGGGCGGTCGCGCTCGCCGTGTCCGACGGGTGGGGCGCGCTCGCCCGGCCGCTGGACGCGCCGACCGAGTACCCGGCGGGCCTGGCGCAGGTGCGGCCCGACCCGCTGGAGTGGCTGCGGACCTTCACCGAGCGGCTCGGCGGCTACACCACGCACGTGCGGGGGCATCCGCCGCTGCCGACGCTGGCGCTGTGGGCTCTGGAGAAGGCGGGCCTGCCCGGGACCGGGTGGGCGGCGGCGTTCGTCATCGCGTCGGGCACGTCGGCGGTCGCGGCGATCGCGGTCACGCTGCGGTGCGTCGCGGGGGAGCGGGCGGCGCGGGCGGCGGTTCCGTTCCTGGTGCTGGCGCCGCTGGCGCTGTGGGTCGCGACCGCGATGGACGCGTTCTTCCTCGCGGTCGGCGCGTGGGGGACCGCGCTGACGGCGCTCGCCGCCCGCGGCGCCCGACCGGCCGCTCCGAGATCGTC
>NZ_JBEPCJ010000205.1:0-1714 GCF_040299565.1 Spirillospora sp. NPDC000708 | reverse complement strand
TTGGTGGTGCGGTTCTGGTTGGCCCGGTTGTTTTTTGAGAACTGCACAGTGGACGCGAGCATCTCTGATGAGACCTCGGTGTGATGCTTCATCCGGCTTTGTCGGGTGGGGTTTCGTGTTCGGGGTTTTGTCTCTGCGATTTGTTTTGATCGTTTTGTGTGTTCAAGTTTTTAAGGGCATACGGTGGATGCCTTGGCATCAGGAGCCGATGAAGGACGTGGGAGCCTGCGATATGCCTCGGGGAGTCGGCAACCAGACTTTGATCCGGGGATTTCCGAATGGGGAAACCTGGCACTCGTCATGGGGTGTCGCCGCCTGCTGAATGTATAGGCAGGTTGGTGGGAACGCGGGGAAGTGAAACATCTCAGTACCCGCAGGAAGAGAAAACAATAGTGATTCCGTGAGTAGTGGTGAGCGAAAGCGGAGGAGCCTAAACCGTGCGCGTGTGATAGCCGGCAGGCGTTGCGTGTGCGGGGTTGTGGGACCATCCGGTCAGTACTGCCGTGCTGACGAAGAGTTACAAAGTATCGTGATAGTCGAATGGCATGGGAAGGCCGACCGTAGACGGTGAGAGTCCGGTAGACGAAATTGCGATGCCTCTTGGGTGTGTTCCCGAGTAGCACGGGGCCCGTGAAATCCCGTGTGAATCTGCCACGACCACGTGGTAAGGCTGAATACTTCCTGGTGACCGATAGCGGATCAGTACCGTGAGGGAATGGTGAAAAGTGCCCCGGTGAGGGGTCGTGAAATAGTACCTGAAACCGTGTGCCTACAAGCCGTCAGAGCCTCCTTCAGGGTCTTCGGATTCTGATTGGTGATGGCGTGCCTTTTGAAGAATGAGCCTGCGAGTTATGGTGTGTGGCGAGGTTAACCGGTGGCGGGTAGCCGTAGCGAAAGCGAGTCTGAATAGGGCGCAATAGTCGCATGCTGTAGACCCGAAGCGGGGTGATCTAGCCATGGGCAGGGTGAAGCGCCGGTAAGACGGTGTGGAGGCCCGAACCCACCAGGGTTGAAAACCTGGGGGATGACCTGTGGTTAGGGGTGAAAGGCCAATCAAACTCCGTGATAGCTGGTTCTCCCCGAAATGCATTTAGGTGCAGCGTCGCGTGTTTCTTGCCGGAGGTAGAGCTACTGGATGGCTGATGGGCCCTACCAGGTTACTGACGTCAGCCAAACTCCGAATGCCGGTAAGTGAGAGCGTGGCAGTGAGACTGCGGGGGATAAGCTTCGTAGTCGAGAGGGAAACAGCCCAGATCATCGGCTAAGGCCCCTAAGCGTGTGCTAAGTGGGAAAGGATGTGGAGTTGCTGTGACAACCAGGAGGTTGGCTTAGAAGCAGCCACCCTTGAAAGAGTGCGTAATAGCTCACTGGTCAAGTGATTCCGCGCCGACAATGTAGCGGGGCTCAAGCACACCGCCGAAGCCGTGGCATTTCAGCTTTTGCTGGGATGGGTAGGGGAGCGTCCTGCAGCCGGTGAAGCCGCCGAGTGATCGAGTGGTGGAGGCTGTGGGAGTGAGAATGCAGGCATGAGTAGCGAATGGAGAGTGAGAAACTCTCCCGCCGGATGACCAAGGGTTCCTGGGGCAGGCTAATCCGCCCAGGGTAAGTCGGGACCTAAGGCGAGGCCGACAGGCGTAGTCGATGGACAACGGGTTGATATTCCCGTACCCGCTGGTATGCGCCAACGCTGAATCCTCTGATGCTAACCACCCGA
>NZ_JBEPCJ010000204.1:0-3689 GCF_040299565.1 Spirillospora sp. NPDC000708 | reverse complement strand
CCCTGGACGCCGGCCCCTACGACCCCGGCTCACCCTGGGCCATCGGCTCCCCCGACGGCGGCCACGACGCCATCCACCCCGACCTCGGCACCCTCGCCGACTTCGACGCCTTCGTCGCCTACGCCTCAGACCACGGCCTGGAAATCGCCCTCGACCTGGCCCTGCAATGCTCCCCCGACCACCCCTGGGTCACCCAGCACCCCGAATGGTTCACCACCCGCGCCGACGGCACCATCGCCTACGCCGAGAACCCGCCCAAGAAATACCAGGACATCTACCCCCTCAACTTCGACAACGACCCCGACGGCCTCTACACCGAGGTCAAACGCATCATCCACCACTGGATCGACCACGGCGTACGGATCTTCCGCGTCGACAACCCCCACACCAAACCCGTCGACTTCTGGGAACGCCTCCTGGCCGACATCGCCACCACCGACCCCGACGTCCTCTTCCTCGCCGAAGCCTTCACCCGCCCCGCGATGATGCACACCCTGGCCAAAATCGGCTTCCACCAGTCCTACACCTACTTCACCTGGCGCAACACCGCCGACGAACTCACCGACTACTTCACCGAACTCACCGGCCCCACCGCCGCCTACATGCGCCCCAACGCCTTCACCAACACCCCCGACATCCTCAACGAATACCTCCAGCACGGCAGCCGCCCCGCCTTCCAGATCCGCGCCATCCTCGCCGCCCTCCTCTCCCCCACCTGGGGCATCTACTCCGGCTACGAACTCTGCGAGAACACCCCCGTCCGCCCCGGCAGCGAGGAATACCGCGACTCCGAGAAATACCAGTACCGCCCCCGCGACTGGGAAGCCGCCGACCGCGACAACACCACCATCGCCCCCCTCATCACCCAGCTCAACACCCTCCGGAAACTGCATCCGGCCCTGCAGAGGCTGCGGAACCTGCGTTTCCACCACGTCGACCAGCCCGAGCTGCTGGCCTTCTCCAAACGGCATGGCGACGACGTCGTGCTTGCGGTCGTCAACCTCAATCCGCACCAGCCGCGCGAGGCGACGGTCCACCTCGACCTCACCGCGCTCGGCCTCCCCGACGACCCCGACCGGCCCTTCACCGTCATCGACCAGTTGGACGAGGCGACATACACGTGGCGGAAGGCGAACTACGTCCGGCTCGATCCGCACACGCGTCCCGCGCACGTCTTCACGATCCAGCGGGACGAGGAAAGCCCGGATCGCGAGGACGGCCACGTCCCCGCCGCCTCGTCCGCCGAACCGTCCGCCGCACCGTCCGCCCCGTCGGCCGCACCACCCGCGCCGTCGGCCCGGTCCGCCCCGCCTTCCGGCGCGCGGGCACGACGGACGGGCACGGGCCGCCCCGTCCGCGACTCCCTGCGCGCCGCGCGCGATCGGCTGCGGCCGGGCGGGAGCTGAGCGAAGGGACGGGACGGCCCGCTCGCATCGGTTCCGCGGTGGCGGTCCCCGATGCCGTGGTGACGGGAAGGCGGCCGGTCAGGCCGGTCCCGCGCCGAGCGCCCGGCCCTCGCCGGACCGGCAGGCGCTGAACACCGAGCCGAGCCCCTCGCGGTCGATGATCTCGCGGAGCCGGGCGGGCAGCCCGGGCAGCGAGAGGCAGCCGCCCTCGGCGGCGACCCGCCAGCGGATGCCGAGCAGCACCGGCAGCGGGTCGCAGCGCACCCCGAGCCGGTCGCCCATCCGCACCATCAGGTGCCGCAGGTCGCCCTCGACCAGCGAGGTCAGCGTCTCGCCGAGGCGCCGGACGGTGACGGGGTCGAGGACCCCGGACAGGTGCACCACGGTGTGGTCGCCGTCGCCCGCCTCGGCCGTGGTGATCAGCAGCTCGGGCGGGGCGGCGGACGGGGTCGGCGCGAGCCCGGCGTCGGCGGGGTGCAGGGCACGGATGGCGTCCAGCACGTGCCCGGTGTCGACGGTCGCGGTCTCGCCGGGCACCACCGGCGCCGCGGTCGCCTGCGCGACGTCCTCGAACACCGGGACGAGGCTGGACAGGCCGGTGAGGTGCAGCGCGCGCCGCACGGGAGCGGCCGTCGCGGGCACCACGGCCCGCAGCGGGCAGCCGAGCAGCTGCGCGCGGGTCTCGGTGCGGGCCAGCAGCACCAGCCCGGACGCGTCCAGCAGGATCGAGTCGCCGAAGTCGACGACGACGCCCTTGCGGGGCCGGCCCGCGGCGAGGCGGTCGGTGGCGGGGCGGTCGGCGGCGAGGTCGCCGGCGGCCACCGCCAGCGCGCGGGAGACCCCTTCCCTGATCCCTGCGTAGTTGCGCCAGCTGATCTGCGCGGGCAGGCGCAGCACGATGAACCCTTGCCGGGTGTCCGTCCGCAGGCCCGGCACGGTCGTGTCCTTCATCTGTCACATCCCGATCGGGGTACGCGCGGCGGTACGGGCCGGGGCGGGCCCGCCGGTGGGCGGCGTCACGGGGGCGGACGCGGCGGCGCGGCCCGGCGGCACCGGGGCCCGCTCGCCGTCCGGATACGGCGGCCGCGCGCCGCGGACGACGCCCGTGAGCCGGGACGCCGCGAGGCGCTCGATGGTCCGGGCGTCGGGCCGCATCCCGAGATGGGTGCAGCAGCACCACAGGTCGTCCACGCAACGGCGCACGTTCTCGGCCGGAATGTCGGCGAAGCGAACGCGCAGCCGCGCCACGAGGTCGTCGCGCGTCGGTCCGGCCGATGGCGACATCTCCCAGCGCTCCACTGTCCCTCCGATCGGTCTGGACGAGACGAGAAGATCGCCCGTCCGGGCGGGTCGGCAGCTGCCCGCGCGGCAGGTTCCGAGCTTGGAAGGGACCTACCCGGCGCCTGGGGCGGAAACGGCGCCGACCCTAAAGGTCCGGGCATGACACGCTCGCCGCGCGGTAAGTCCCGCGGCTGTTCGGGCACGGGATCCGCCGCGGCCCGGGAGCGGCGCTCCGGTCACGGAGAGTACCGAGATTTTTACGGATGGTTGCCTGTCGCGCACGCCCTCGCGACGGACGGCGGGAATTGCTGATCTAGATGTCGCCGACACTCCGGGATGGTCCATGCACGCCCAGCCGAAGTACTTCACCTGCAGGACGTCCGGCCAGGTCGCCGACCCGGAGGCCGATCGCGGCCTCGCGCGGGGCGGGATCGGGGCGGAGCGGGCCGCGCCGGCGGCGGGGGCCGTCCCGGACCCCTTCGCCGAGGGCGCTCCGCACACCCCGCACTGGTTCAAGACGGCGGTGTTCTACGAGGTGTCGGTGCGGGGGTTCTGCGATTCCAACAATGACGGGTACGGCGACCTGCGCGGCCTGATCTCCAAGCTCGACCATCTGGAATGGCTCGGCGTCGACTGCCTGTGGCTGCTGCCGATCTACCAGTCACCGCTGAAGGACGGCGGCTACGACATCTCCGAATACACCCGGATCCTGCCCGACTTCGGGGAGCTCGGCGATTTCGTGGAACTGATCGAGCAGGCGCACGCGCGAGGGATCCGCGTCATCGCGGACCTCGTCATGAACCACACCAGCGACCAGCATTCCTGGTTCCAGGCGTCGCGGACCGATCCGGACGGGCCGTTCGGCGACTTCTACATGTGGAACGACACCGACGACAAATACCCCGACGCCCGCATCATCTTCGTCGACACCGAGTCCTCCAACTGGACCTACGACCCCGTCCGCGGCCAGTACTACTGGCACCGCTTCTTCTCCCACCAACC
>NZ_JBEPCJ010000203.1:0-4001 GCF_040299565.1 Spirillospora sp. NPDC000708 | reverse complement strand
GCGACCCGGCCGAACCGGCCAGGTCGATAAAGGCACTGGCTTTTAACACGCTGTTGAGTTCTCAAGAAACGGACACCCACCGCGCCGGACCCGCTTCCGCGAGCCCCGCTCCGGGGCAACCCTCTTAACTTACCAGGTTCATCCTCAGTGTCAAGCTGACCGGTGAAGATCTTTTTGACGGTCGACGAAGTTCCTAGTCCTCCGCGCGTCACGACCGGGACAGACCGAAGGTCCGTCATGATCGTTCATCGGGAGGCGCCCTCCGGGCCGGCCACCTTGCGGCGTCCTGCATCCCGTCTCGGGCTGACCCAGTCATCGTACATCAGCCCGGGCGATGCCCGAACCGTTTTTCCGAGTCCTGGTTCCCCGGGCCGTCCGCCTCTCGGCGTCCCGCATCCCTTGGGGCGAGAGAGACATTAGGACGCCCCCGAAAGACCGTCAAATCAAAGCGCTCCGGTCCCGGCCCCCACCCCCTTCCGGCCATCCCCGCCAGGCCCGTTGACCTCCCTTTTCCCACCCTTAGTGGACCGGGTCACAGTGCGGTACCGTTCGCAGTCCCGAGTCGCTCGCCCGTCCGGCCGTTCCGGCGGAGCGGCGGCCGGTCCCCGGTTCGGCCGGTCCCCGATGCCGGCCGAGGTGAGGAGGAACGCCCGTGAGTGTCCCCGCAACCGTCCGCGCCTCGGCGGAGCGCCTGGTGGTCGCCGCGACGATGGGACCGACGGTCCATGACGTGCACGCCTGGCGGTTCAAGGTCGCCGCGGGCCTCATCGAACTGCACGCCGACCCGGACCGGTTCAGGCCGCTGCGCGATCCGGCGGGCCGGGCCCTGCACCTGGCGAGCGGGGCGGCGCTGGTGAACCTGCGGCTCACCGCCGCCCAGCTCGGTCACGAGGCCGTGGTGCGGCTGCTTCCCGACGCGGGCCGCCCCGCGCTCCTCGCCACCGTCCGCCTCGCGGGACGGCATCGGGTGACGCGGGAGGAGCGGCTGCTCTGCGCCGCCACGCTCCGCCCGCTGTCCGCCACGGCATCGCCGGCCGGTGAACGCCCGTCGGCGCACGTCCTCAACGAGCTCCGCGAGGCGGCTCGGTTGGAGGGCGCCGCGCTCCACCCGCTTCCGACCTCTCCGGACGGGGGCGCGCAGCGCGCCGTCCTGACCACCGGCGGGGACGGCCGCACCGAGTGGCTCCGCGCCGGGCAGGCCCTCCAGCGGGTGCTGCTCAGCGGTACCGCCCGCTCGGTGTCGGCGTCGTTCAGCTTCGATGCCGCGGACGTCCCTGGTGTGCGGGAGGTGACCACGCCCGGTGAGATCCCCCAGGCGCTGCTCGAACTCGCTCAGCAGGAACCGGCCCGTCCCCGCGGACGGCTATTCGAGCCGGCGGTAGACCGACAGCACGAAGGAAAGCGGAACTGGCAGCGGATCCGGTAGCGGCCTGAGCCGTTCCCACAGCCGGTCCGCCGGCACGTGATGCGCGCTGGGCCCCATGCCCACGAGCGTCGCGGTCTCCTCATGCGTGAGGACGGCCTCGCCCTCGATCTGCTGCCGCGAATCGAACTTGAAGTAGCCGGCCAGGGCCGCGTCCATCCGCTCGGTCTTGCGCTCGTCGATCGACAGCAGCCCGAGCGACTCCACGAGGGTGCCGAGATGCCGGGGCGACGGCGTCACCGTGAAGAGCAGACCGTCCGGGCTCAGGACGCGGTGGAACTCGGCGGCGTTGCGGGGGGCGAACACGTTCACGACGGTCGCCGCCGCGCCGTCGCGCACCGGAAGCGGACGCCAAAGGTCCGCGACGACCGCGCCGGCGCGCGGATGCGCCTTCGCGGCGCGGCGGGCGGCGTGCTTGGAGATGTCCAGGGCGAGGCCGGCCGCGTCGGGTGCCCGGTCCAGGATGCGGGCCAGATAGTGGCCGGTGCCCGCGCCGGCGTCCAGGACCAGGCAATGCCCGTCCAACGATCTCCCGACGCTCCCGGCCAACCGCGCGGCGAGCGCGTCGAAATGGCCGGCGCCGAGGAACTCGGCGCGGGCGCGCACCATCTCGGGCGTGTCCGCCGTGCCGGGCCGCGCGTTTCCCGGCAGCAGATTCGCGTAGCCCTGCCGCGCGATGTCGAACGCGTGCCCGGACGCGCAGAGCAGTCCCCGCTCCGCCAACGCCAGATCCCCTCCGCAGACGGGGCACACCAGGTACGGGACGACATCGGCGAGCATCCGTCCATCATCGTCCATCGGCGGGCCGCGGCGGGCGCCGCGGGGCGCATCTTTGCCATCCTGCCGCGCCCGTGACGGCTGCCCGTCCCCTGCCCGCAACCCGGCGCGGGCGGGGCGTTCCGGAGGCTCAGGTGTCGGCGCGGCGGCGGACGTCCTCCATGTCGAGGGCCCGGACCTGCTCGATCACGTTCTCCAGCACGGACTCCGGCAGCGCGCCCGGCTCCGCGAAGACGATCACTCCGTCGCGGATGGCCATCAGCGTGGGGATCGACGCGATCCCGAAGCGCTCGGACAGCTCCGACTGGGCCTCGGTGTCGACCTTGCCGAAAACGATGTCGTCGTGCTTGCCCGCGGACTTCTCGAAGACGGGCGCGAACCGCTTGCACGGGCCGCACCACTCCGCCCAGAAGTCGACCAGCACGATGCCGTCCCCTTGGGCCACCTCGTCGAAGTTCTCGGCGGTGAGTGTGACGGTCGCCATGTCGGTTTCTCCTCTGCCGGGGTATCAGGACGGTAGAGCGGCTGCCAGCCTCGCAGTATTCCGCACTCGGGAATCACAGGACGGTAATTAGCGTTGACCTCATAGGGAGATCGCACCGGAGAAGGGTCAGGATGGCTGCAACCCGTACCAAGGGCGACAGGGTCGACGTCACCGACAAGGATCTTGTCGGAGCGTACCTCGACCGGATCGGCCGTACTCCCCTGCTCGACGCGCAGGAGGAGGTCGATCTGGCCAAGGCGATCGAAGGGGGCCTGTACGCCGAACAGCTGCTCGAGGAGGGACGCACGCCCGCGGGCGCGTCCCGCGAGGAGCTGGAGGACCTGGTCGCGGCGGGGCTGCGCGCCAAGCAGCGCTTCGTCGAGGCCAACCTGCGGCTGGTCGTCTCGATCGCCCGGAAGTACCCGACCGACTCGTTGCCCCTCATAGACCTCATTCAAGAGGGGAACCTGGGGTTGATGCGCGCGGTGGAGAAGTTCGACTACCGGCGCGGCTTCAAGTTCTCCACATATGCGACCTGGTGGATCAGGCAGGCGATCGGGCGCGGGCTCAGCCACACGGCCCGCACGATCCGGCTGCCCGTCCACGTGGAGGAGGAGCTTTCCCGGCTGCGGCGCGCCGAGCGGCAGCTCGGCCGCGAACTCGGCCGCGAACCGAACCGTGACGAGCTCGCCGGGGCGCTGGGGGCGGAACCCGAGCACGTCGACGAGCTGCTGCGCTGGCGGCGCGACCCGGCGAGCCTGGACGCGACCGTCGACGACGCCGGCGAGACGCCCATGGGCGATCTGCTGGAGGACCCGGAGGCGGTGACGCCCGAGGCGGAGATCCTGGCGCTGGACGACCTGGAGGGCCTGGGCCGGCTGCTGGACAGGCTCCCCGAGCGGGAGTCGGCGATCCTGCGGGCCCGTTTCGGGATGGACAACGGCCAGCCGCTGTCCTACGCGCAGATCGGCGCCCGGTACGGCCTGAGCCACAACCGGGTGCGACAGATCACCGACCGTTCGCTGCGGCGGTTGCGCCAGCTGGCGACCGAGACGGACCTGAGCGGGCGCCGTGCCCTGGCGGGAGCGCCCCATGCGTCCCACGCGACGCGGGAGCCCGTACGGGCCGGCGCGGGGAGCCGCGCGGCCTGACTCTGTCGCGGCCCGACAACCGAACATCGTGCGTGATCCGCCGGCCTGGGGGCCGCGAGGCCCCCCCGCCCGCGGTGGCATGGGGAGAGGGAGCCACCCCGGGCCCGCCGGGGGGGGGGGAGGGGGGCCCGGCGGGGCCGCGCGGGCGCGCCCCGCCCCCAACCCC
>NZ_JBEPCJ010000202.1:0-4006 GCF_040299565.1 Spirillospora sp. NPDC000708 | reverse complement strand
GACGAAGTCCATCGCGAAGCGACGCCGAAGGCGCCCTTGACTTTGGAGGGGCGGCCCCGTACGCAAGCGCCACCCCACCACCCGAACACCCATTCTGCGATGACTCCATACCCGCCCTCCCGGCCCCTATTGGACTCCATCCGAAGTAGGTACTTGAACTCGCTCTAATCATTGCCGCATGACAATGCGTATCCCAATCAGTCCGCCGCCGTCGCCAGTCCCGATCCCGGCCCCGATTCCACCCCGGACCCACCCCGGATCCCACCCCACATCCCGTCCCGATCCGGGCCCCGATCCCACCCCGAATCCCGTCCCGATCCCACCCTGGGTCCCGCCTCGCGCGAATCCACAGGATCTCCGCCACACCGCCTAACCATCCATATAGCGCCGACCCCGCCCAGCCTTAGAGGTGACAAAACGCGGCTACCGGCCACTCGCGCAGCCCAACCGCCAAAAAGCGTTCATAGCCGTGGCGGCGGGTAGAGACCGCGAAACAAAGATCAGCGACACGGCCACCAGGGAGCAGAGAGAAGATGCACCGCATCGACATGGATCCGCGGATGTTCGGCGACCGGGTCGGGTATCAGCGGGCCGTCCTGATCGAGCGGCCTGAGCGGTGGCTGTTCGTCGCCGGGCATGAGGCGCGCGGCGAGGACGGTGGCATCGCCCACGCCGGTGACATCCGCGCTCAGGTCGCGCTGACGTTCCGGCGGTTGCGCGAGACGCTCGGCAAGGCCGGGTTCGTCCTCGCCGATGTCGTGCAGATCCGGTTGTTCACCGTGGACCTGCCCGCGCTGACCGCCAACTACGACGCCGTCACCGCCGAGCTCGCCGCCGGGGACTGCCGTCCCACCAGCCTTCTCGCCGGTGTCGACGCCCTGTCCGACCCGGCGATGCTCGTGGAGATCGAGGCCGTCGCCGCGCGGTAGCGGGGCGACGGCGCGCGGTCAGAACAGGGTGCCCTCGTGTTCGATGCCGCGGAGGGCGTCGTAGTCGAGCGTGACGCAGTTGATGCCGCGGTCGGTGGCGAGGACGCGGGCCTGGGGCTTGATCTCCTGCGCGGCGAAGATCCCGCGGACCGGCGCCAGGTGCGGGTCGCGGTTCAGCAGCTCCAGGTACCGCGTGAGCTGCTCGACGCCGTCGATCTCGCCGCGCCGCTTGATCTCGACGGCGACGGTGGCGCTGTCGGAGTCGCGGCACAGGATGTCGACGGGGCCGATCGCGGTCGGGTACTCGCGGCGGATCAGCGACCAGCCCTCGCCGAGCGTGGTGATGTGCTCGGCGAGCAGCTCCTGCAGGTGCGCCTCCACACCGTCCTTCTGCAGGCCCGGGTCCAGCCCCAGCTCGTGGCTGGTGTCGTGGAGGATCTCCTCGATGGTGAGGATGAGCCGCTCGCCCGACTTGCCGTGCGTGACCGTCCAGCGGGCGATCGCGCCGTTCTCCTCGTACGGCTCCTCGCGCAGGGAGCACGGCGGGTTCATCCAGTTCAGCGGCTTGTAGGCGCGGTCGTCGGCATGGATGCTCACGCTCCCGTCCGACTTGATCAGGACGAGCCGGGGGGCCATGGGCAGGTGGGCGGTGAGCTTGCCGGCGTAGTCGACGCTGCAGCGGGCGATAACGAGACGCACGTTGCCCAACCTTAGTTCCGCCGTGGACCTCGCGTGGCCGTCATGCGAGACCCGTGTACCTGCGGCACTCGTCGCGGTCGGTGGGCAGGCCCCACTCCTGAAGGATCTCCATGAGGTTGCCCCACCGCCAGCTGGTGTCCGGGAGTTCGGCGATGACCCGGATGGTCCGCCTCTGGACGTCCGTGAGGTCGGCGTAACGCGGCAGGGGAGCGGACGGGGTGCGGAAGGCCAACCGGAGCGCGACGGCGGACATGGGGAAGGACGCGTCGTCGGATGTGCGGGACAGCCCGTCGAGGACGGCACCGACGGCCTCGTCCGGCGGGTCGGCCATTCCGGCGATGGCGGCGGCCGAGTAGAGGCGCAGGTCGCCGTTCATGAACGCGACGGGCCCGCCGGGCATGCCGGGCGGGTCGACGCAGGCGGCGGCGAGTTCGGCGATGACGGGCGGGTCGGTGACGTCCAGGCGGAGGAGCGCGATGGCGGCGGCCCAGCGGGGTAGCGGCACGGTGCCTGACAGGTGCTCGCGGAGCCGGGGGATGAGGTCGCGGCCGTCGAGGAGGCCGGTGGAGACGAGGGCGTTGGCGGTGACGGCCGGGCCCTGCTCGGTTTCGAGCAGTGCCCGCAGTGCGGGAAGCGACGCGGCGGCCTCCTCCGGGAACCAGCCGAGCGTGTACGCAGCGGCGGCGCGGACGAAGGCGTCGTCGTCGGCGAGCAGGTCGCGGACGAGGGGAAGCCCGGCCTGGACGGCGTCGTAGGCGGCGAGTTCGGCCTCGGCGTTCATCAGGGCGTCGGCGAAGTCGAAGTGCTTGCACCGGAGTTCCCTGGACCGGCGTTCCCGGGGGTCGGCGGCTTCGGCGACCCAGGCGTCCAGGCGGCGTTCCTCCTCGGCGGCGTCGGAGGCGCGCAGCCGGGCGACCTCGCTCCGCCATCCGGCGATGTCGACGCCCGCGGGGAGATGCGACTCGTCGGAGCCGATCGCCATCCCGGTCGCCAGGTACAGCGGGTCGTCGCGGTCGGGGGTGGCGGGGTCGGCGGCGAGGGCCAGCAGGAACGGCACCGCGGGCCCGGACGCCGGATAGCGGCTGCCCTGGTGGTAGATGCTCGCGTAGAGGGTGTGCAGCGCGTTCTGGCGCTCCTCCTGGTCCGGCGTGCGGAGCGTCCGGAGCAAGGCCGGAACGTCGTCCGCGGAGCCGTAGGCGTGGCAGAGGCCGGCCCAGTCGACGTCGTCGAGCCCCGCCAGGAGTTCGTCCATGGCGCGGGATTCTGCCAGCCGTGTCCGACATCCCCGCTGACCTGGATAAGAGCGTCTAAGACCCCGGTAAGGCCGGATATAGGGCGTCGTCCCGATGCCCGCGCGGGGGCCTTAGGACGAACCTCTTGGATGTCGGGTCGTTGCCGCGGCCCGCGACGAAGGAGGGGGCCGTGTACCACCACGACATCATGCGGTCGATCATGCGGGAGCGGGCCGGCGAGCGGCGCGCGGAGGCGCGGGCGGCGCGGAACGCGGCGCTGGCGCGGCGGGCGCGCGAGTTCTGGGAGGAGCGGGCGCAGCGGAGCGCACGCCCGGCGCGGCGCATGTCCGGGCGGCGCGGAGCGGCGCCGGCCGGCTGACGGCCGGCGACCATGAACCGACGACCGGCACCGAAGACGGCCGCCGGCCGGGCGGGAAGCGGGGATCCGCCCGCCGGTGGCCGAGGGTCCCATATGGCTCATGTAAGGATCGCTGTCAAGCCTGGAATTGTCGGGATGCCGTGATTAGCGTCGCGGGTGGTGGGTGTCATCCGTCTGCGAAAGGACCCCCGCGATGTCCCTCGACGTGTCCCCGGAACTCCTCGAGACGGCTCGGCAGGGCGAGATCGGCGACAAGGAGTTCGTCGAATGCATCAGGACGTCCCTCCCCTACGCCTGGGAGATGATCAGCGGTCTGGTGGCGCGGCTGCAGGTGGACGGCGGCGAGTTCGCCGACAACCTGACGCCGCCGCCGGACGAGCGGGCGCGCGGCCAGCTGCTGCGCGTGCTGGCGAGCGACGCGATGCGCGGAACGCTGGAACGCTACTTCGGAGTGAAGCTGGCGTTCCAGAACTGCCATCGGGTCGCGGTCTTCCCGTCCGGTGATTCGGCGGCGTACCGCACGTTCGTGACGCCGCGCGAGCAGATCCTGAACCAGTCTCCGGAACTGCGCGACTGCTGATTCGGCTCCTGCCGAATCGAGCCCGGGCCGAATCGGGCGCGGCTGAATCGAGCGCTGAATCCGCCGCCGGATCGGCTCTGAGGTGCCGTGGACGACCGGGTAGGCGCTGTTGTCGAAGTACTCCGTCTGGATCACGTTGCCGATCATCGTGTTCTGCGGGCCGCCCAGCACCTCGGCGTTGACGTAG
>NZ_JBEPCJ010000201.1:0-4007 GCF_040299565.1 Spirillospora sp. NPDC000708 | reverse complement strand
GGCGAACTTCGGCGGCGCGGTGCCCGCCCTATGAGCCCCTCCCGCTCCCGCGGGCGGCCCCGGCGGCGCGCCGGTCACGCCGGCCCCGTCGCGGCCAGGATCTCCGCCAGGTGCATGACCCGGACCCCGCCGCGCAGCCGCGACAGCGCCCCGCCGATGTGCGCCAGGCAGCCGTTGTCGACCGCGCACACCACGTCCGCGCCGGTGTCGCGGACGTGCCGGACCTTGTCGGCCACCATCGCCACCGAGACGTCGGCGTTCTTCATCGCGAACGCGCCGCCGAACCCGCAGCACTCGTCCGCCGCCGGAAGCTCCACCAGGTCGAGGCCCTTCACCGCGCGCAGCAGCCGCAGCGGCCGGTCGGCGACGCCGAGGGTCCGCGCCGACTGGCAGGACGGGTGGTAGGTGACGCGGTGCGGGAAGTAGGCGCCGACGTCGGTCACGCCGAGCACGTCCACCAGGAACTCGGTCAGCTCGTAGACCGCCAGGTCCTCGGCGGCGCGGGCCAGCGCCGCGTCGCGGGACGCCCGCGCGATCCGCGGGTAGGCGTCGCGGACGGCGGCGGCGCACGACGCCGACGGCGCCACGATCGCCTCCGCGCCCTCGAACGCGGCGGTGAACGCGCGCGCGAGGCCGGCCGCCTCGCGGTGGTAGCCGGTCGTCCAGTGCACCTGGCCGCAGCAGGTCTGGCCGGGCGGGTAGGAGACGTCGTGGCCGAGCCGCTCCAGCAGCGCCGTCACGGCCCTGCCGGTCGCGGGGAACAACGCGTCGTCGAAGCACGCGACGAACAGCGCGACGCGCATACCGGCCTCACCCCCCACGCTCGCAAAGCCCGGTCCCCGGGGCACATCGTAGGACGCCCGGAGGCCGCGTCCGGGTGAAACGATCGCACACGCCGACCGGAACCGGGCGCCCCGGTAAGGAAGATCCAACGGGCGGGAACGTTTTCCGGACGTCGGCGTGTCGTTCTTCGTCCGTTATCGAGCGTGAGGAACGCTATGCCTGGCACCTCGGGGTGAGGCGGGTCACAGATCACCGGCACTCCGGTACCAAAGGACAACCGTCCCAACGGGCTATGGCCGGGTCGAGCGAACCGTTCCACACTGGGGTGCGTCATAAGGGAAAGCACCACAACCGACCAGTAGTTGAGACCGGAGGCACGCCGATGTGCCCGCACCAGCCGCCCTGTCCCTCGCACAACGCGCCCGACCGCGACGCCGCCAGGACGCTCGCCGCCCATCCCGAGCAGGGGTGGAGCCTGCTGTGCAACGGCGTCGTGCTCTTCGAGGACACCGGCGAGCTGCTGCCCGATGGAGTGGTCATCGCCCCGCACCGGCCGACGGACCTGAAGGCGCCGTCCGCCGCGTGACGAGTCTCCGACGGGGGACTAGTTCGAACGGGTGATCATCCTCGGGGGCACGCCCGCCCGACCACGCCCTCTGGGCCCGCACCGGGCCCAGGGGCGTACTGCTGTCCGGGCCCCTCTCACCGGGCCGTCCGCGCCGGGGTCGCCGCCCAACGCCGCAGCCACGGCTCCGCCGCCCGGCCCGCCTCGGCGGGGTTCTTGTTCAGGTCGTGCCGCTCCCCCGGCAGCACCTCGACATGCGCCGCGTCCGCCGCGTCCGGCACCCCGAACGGGTCCCGGTCGCCGTTGACGACCAGCACCTCCACGCCCGCGCCGCGCAGCTCGTCCACCCGGGTCTTCTCCGGCTTGCCGGGCGGGTGCAGCGGGAACGCCAACGCGATCACCCCCGCCGCGCCGGCAGCCGTCGCGGTCCGGCACGCGACGCGCGCGCCGTTGCTCCGGCCGCCCTGCACGAGCGGGACGTCCCCGTACCGCTCCCGCAGCGCCCGGACGACATCGAGCCACGCCTCGTCCTGCTTGACGGCGGAGCCGGGCGCCCTGCGCCCCGCGAGCCGGAACGGCTGCATGACCCGCGCGACCGCGCCGTCCAGCCCGAGCGCGACGTCGCGGACCGCCAGCAGGTCGGGCGCGTCCACTCCCCCGTTCGATCCATGCGTCAGGACCAGCAGGAACGCCGGGCGGTCCGGGCCGTCCAGGGTCGCCTCGGCGGGCCCGTGCGCGGTCTGGATCTGCATGACGCCACGGTATCGGCCCGGCACGGCCGGTGATCGCGTGGGGCACACTGGACGGATGGAGATCATGACCGACAGCGAATGGCGCGCCTTCGTCCTGGAGGGCACCCGCACCGGCAAGGCCGGCGTCACCCGCAAGGACGGCACCCCTCACGTCACGCCGATCTGGTTCGTCCTCGACGGCGACGACCTGCTGTTCACCACCTACCACGAGAGCATCAAGGCGCGCGTCCTCACCCGCGACCCGCGCCTGTCGGTGTGCGTCGACGACCAGACGCCGCCGTTCTCGTACGTGATGATGCAGGCCGAGGCGCGGCTCATCGAGGACCTCGACGAGCTGCGCAAGTGGGCGACCGCCATCGGCGGCCGCTACATGGGCGCGGACCGCGCGGAGGAGTTCGGGGCGCGCAACGCGGTGCCCGGCGAGTACCTCGTCCGCGCCCGCATCACCAAGGTCGTCGCCCAGCGCCACATCGCGCACTGAGGCGCGGCGGGGTCAGCCTCCCGGGCGCTCCGGCGGCGGGGCGCCCATCGCCAGCCGCAGCCGTTCCGCGAAGCTCTCGTGCAGCAGCGGCCCCCACGGGTACCCGTCCGGCACCCGGACGGCGTCGCCGATCACCTCGTCGACGCTTCCGGGCCGCTCCTGCTCGCCCGCGTACCGGACGGCCAGCAGCGCGTACATGTGGTCGAGGGCGCCGAACGCCTCGCCGGCGAGCGCGGGCAGCGTCCCGTCGCTGACGGCCTGCTCGACGACCGGCTCCCACCACAGGTCGGCGGGGTCGGCGTCCTCGTCGCCGAAGTCGCGGCGCAGCCGGGCCCGCACCTGGCCGGCGACGCCCGGGTCGGCGAGGCCGCGCCGCCACACCTCGCCCGCCTCCGCGCCGCGTCCGCGCAGCGGCAGCGTGCGCGCCAGCAGCTCCGTCGCGAGCGGCCCGACCTCCGGGTCGGCGGGCTCGGACGGGTCGCCGAGCGCCGCGCCGAACGCGCCGACGGCCTGGTCGAGGTAGGAGATGCCGAGCGCGACGGCGAGCCGCGCGTACGCGTACGGGGCGCCGTCCCGCTCGATCAGCCTGAGCCCCGCGGCCAGCACCCGCTGCGCGCGGGCGGGCTCGCCGCGCTCCAGCAGCCGCTGGGCGAGGTCGTGCGCGGCGGGCGGCCCGTACTCGGGGTCGCCCGTGCCGATCACGGCCTCCCAGTGCTCGCACGCCTCCTCGAACGCGCCCGCGTCGTCGGCGAGCCGCGCGAGGGCGAGGTGGGCGGGCGGCAGGTACGCCGGGTTGCCGAAGTCGACGACGACGCGCCAGGCGGGCGCCGCCTCCTCGTGCTCCCCGGCCCGCTCGTGGGTGAGCGCCAGGTGGTAGGCGGCGCGGGGGCCGTACTCGGGGTCGCCGGTGGCGATGGCGGCCCGGTCGGCCTCGCGGGCCGCCTCGACGTCGCCGCCGTCGTCCAGGACGACCGCGAGGCCGAGCGCGGCCTGCGCCCGGCACGGGGTGTCGCCGAGCGCCAGCACCCGCTCGAACAGCAGCGCGGCCTCCCCGGCCGCGCCGTTCTCCGCGAGGCTCCGCGCCTCCTCGCACAACAGGGCCGGGTCGTCGGCCGCGGACTCGCTCATCGGTCTTCTGCCCTCTGGGGGTCGGGGTCCGTGCCCTCTGCGGGCCGGGTCCGCCCAGAGCCTAGCGACCGAGCCGCCGCCCGTCCCGGAGGACACCCGGAAACCCCGCCAAGATCACAAAACCCCGTATCCCCGCCCACGCGAGCCGCCCGAACCCCCGTCCGATGACCCGGCTGAACGCCCCTACGGTGACCCGGCTGAACACCCAGACGGAGGAAGAACCTCAGCCACGTCACGGGCAGGCACGCGGCCCTTGGAGTAGGCCGCGATGTTCGGACCATCCCCGTAGACGGGGGCC
>NZ_JBEPCJ010000200.1:0-4325 GCF_040299565.1 Spirillospora sp. NPDC000708 | reverse complement strand
CCTCGGGCTTCGTTTGGTTTGGCACTTCCCCCACCTTTTTTTTGGGCCCCCGGGGGGCCGGGGGGGGGGGGGGGGGGCCCCGCCCCCCCCCCCCCGCCCCCGGGTCGCGCCACCCCACCACCCCCCTCCGTCAGGCACCAAGGGACAAACTCCCCCTTCCGCGAGGTACGAAGATCGACAATAGGCCGCGCGGTCCAGCCGCCTTTCCCGCCCGAAAAATACCGAGAAGAATGTGGCCTGAACGGCCTTGAACGGCCTCGAATGTCGGTCACACAGGGTACTATTTACGTATGCAATCAGTGACGGTCGAGCTTGGGGCCGCGTCCACCATGGAACTGGTGAACGCGCTCTCAACCATCGCCACTGAACTCGCATCGCGGGAAGCCCCCGAATCAGCGGCCGCGTGCCTGGAACTCACCGAAACCCTGGTGGCCGCGTCCGATATGCAGGAAAGCGCACTCGCCGGATTCATCGGCCGAGTCGACGCCGCCGGGGAACAGGCCCGGTGGGGATATCCCTCCACCCAAGCATGGCTGCGATCTCGACTGGGCATGCGCGATAACCGGGCGAAAGAGCGTCTGGTGCTGGCGCGGCAGCGTCATCGTCTCCCGCAGGTGGCCGAACGCCTCGCCGCCGGGGAGCTGTCTTACGGCTACGCCGTCACGGTCGCCGACTCGGTCTCACGCCTCGACGACATCGACTGCGCCGAGGCCGAGACGATCCTCCTCGGCTTCGTCGACCAAGGCTTCTCGGCCGGGAAAGTCGGCGCGTTCGGGCGCCGCATCCGCGACCTCATCGCCGAACGCGACAACACCGAAGAAGCCCCCGACGAGGACACCAAGCGCGGCTACGACAAGTCCTGGCTCACTACCACCCGATCCCTGGACGGCGGCCGCTACATAAAAGGCTGGCTGAACCCCGAAGACGCCGCCATCTGGGACGGCACCCTGGCCCCGCTGGCCAAGCCGGCAGGACCAGACGACCGACGCGACCTCCCCGAACGCACCGCAACCGCCCTATTCAGCGTCCTGTCGGGCGGACACAAGGCAACCAAGGTCACCGTCATCTGCGACCTGGACACCCTCACCGGAGGCAACGCCCCCGCCCGCCTCACCGACGGCACCCCCATCCCCGCCGCCCAAGCCCGCCGCATCGCACTGGCCGCCGGAGTGTCACCCCTCCTACTCGGACGCGGGAACACCCCGCTCTACCTCGGCTACCGAGAACGCTTCGCCAGCCCAGCACAACGGCAAGTCCTTGAGACGCTGTACCCCTCCTGCGCGGTACGAGGCTGCGAGATCCCCGGGACACTGTGCGAAGTCGACCACGTCCACGGATGGGCACTCGGACACTCCCCCACCGACATCGACCAACTCGCCCTCACCTGCGGATGGCACAACCGCTTCAAACACACCAACCCCGACCAGATCCAGATCACCAAAGATCAGGACGGGCGATACGTCTACCGGCTACTCCCACCAGCCGACACGCGAGACACAAGCAGAGCCGGGCCACCAGGCAACATCGGCCCACCCGACACTCCCATCATCGACTGGGCCGCATAACCCACCCTCTGCGCCCCACACCCGGTCGTGCGCTACGCCTGCCCGGCCGCATCCACCCATTGCCCGGCGCGGCACACCACACCGATTACGGATCGGGACCGGACGTCCACCGCTACGTCGTCGAACGAGCCTTCAGCCCGCTCCACTGGTGCCGCCGCCTCAAAGGTGCGGGGGCGTCGTGCGCATGATGGTCAAAGGCCGGCGTCGCTGATCCAGCGCCTGACTTCTGCTGGCCAGTCCACACGGTCGAGGTCGTGGTGTGCCGCGATGAAGCGGTGGGCGGCAGGCCGGTCGTTCCAGTAACGCCCCTCAGGTGCGGCAGGCCGGACGAACACCTCGCAGCCGACCGCGTTCGTGAGGAAGACGACTTCCAGTTGGCCTGGCCCGCCCGCGGCGGGACTGCGCTCGGCAAGGACGAACGACTGATGGAAATCGAAGATCTGGTCTGCTTCCGGTACCCGTTCTCCCGCGAGCCGACTGGACTGGAACGTCCACCCTGCCAACGCGAACGCCTCCATGATCGCCTCATGGAGCGGCAGGGAGGAGACGTGAAGGAGGTCGTGGTCGGCAGCGTCCTCTCCGTCCACGTCGTCGAGAAAGGTCTGCAGCCGCAGTACCGGTCCAAGGGCCATCCCCGCCAGTTCGGTGATCGGTGTCTCCCAGGGCAGCCGCAGTGAGAAGCGGGCCTGCTGCGGTTCCTCCCCCACCGTGAACGGGCCGTCGACGTACTGGTATCCGATCTCGTCGACCTCGATCTCGCCGGTGTCCATATGGGCGTACTCAGCGACGACTCTCAAGACGAGGCTCCCCACCCTCACGTCCTCATCGATAGCGCGGAGGAACACCTGCCCCGGGAAGGTGTCGCCAGGGCGTGCGACGCCGGCAAGCACCTGCGTGTCGACGTCGACCGCCTGGCCCCCGAACCGCCTCTGCAGACGCTTGAACATCACGCACGTAGCCCCTTCGAACTGGTCAGGCGCGAAGGCTATCCACTCGACGCGTCCGTGCCTCCATACCTCTGCCGAACATCCTGTTAGCGGATGAGGCAATGCCGGGACTCCTGCACCGTCAGCTGCTTGTTGAGCCTGCGACGGTAGTGTCGTCGGCAGGGTCCAGGATCGACAGCACGCGCAGCGTCTTGTTGATCCGCCGCACTCGGCGAACGCCTGCCCCAGCGGAGTTGGACTCCGCAGGACAGCCTGCGCAGCAGGTCGCAGACGAAAGCCTTTGGGTCACCGGCGACCCGGGGCAGCCGACCACTGGGTGTGGGGCTTGTTGCCGACGATCACTTCCATCGGCCCGTATCTGCCCAGGGGGACGCCAGCGGCGTCAGACGGCGCAGCTCGACAAAACCACTGGTCGCCCAGGTCAGCCGAGCATGGAGAAGACCTCGAACATCATGTCGCCGTCCCTGGCTCTGTCGGCGGTGAAGACCTCCGGCTACGGACTGGCATCAATGTTGATAGGCGTGTTCAGGATATGCAGAGAGTCGCGTGGCCGTATCACGTCACGACGCCATAGATCAGTCGGCCTCCATACGTCACCTCGATGGACGCAGCTCTTGCACTCCGATCGAGTCGGCAATATCGGTTGACCTGCAAGCCTGTCGACTGGCGTACGGTTGCAGTTCCTCTGCCTGGGTGATCTCGCTCCCCGTTCTGGGGGACTCAAGCGCGGTTGACCTTCCTGGTCATGCTCGGAACAGTGAGTGACCAATACACCAGGCAGTCGATGGACAGCAGGACCGGTCCTTGCGGCAGCTCGACGGCCCCTCGGAACGGGCCATCGGAAACCCTCTTGAGTTCACGGCGTCCTTTCCCGGACATCCCGCTCCGGTAGAGATTGGCGTACCCCTTGCCTACCTCTAGCAACGCTTTCGCCGCAGGTCCACGGTACTGGACGACATCGGGGCACGACCCGCGAATGGTGTCGCCTAGTTCAGGACAGGTGTCGGCGGAACGGAAACCGACTCTCCACCAGACGATCCCTGCAGAACGCGAGTTTTTTCTCGATCTTCACGTGCGTGTACCTTCGCGGAACGATCGACCGCACCCGACCGCCGGTGAAGTGGACCGCGCACAGCCTGTCGCCCTGCTCGAGATGCTCGGGAGTATCGACCAATCCGTAGACGTTGTAGCCGCCCAGCCGGTTGCCCTGGATCTCGAGCACGGTTCCGTCGTCGCCGGGCGCATGCTCCACGGGCACTGTCCCGTTGCCCCACCCCGAATGCGGTAAGTCGACCTTGTTCATGCTGGGAAGTATCACATGGCGAAGATCGCGGACTGGAGGCTTTTCCGGCGGGAGGTCCGCACCGAGTTCGACCACCGCATGAACCGCCGCGTCCCAGATGGGCGGGCAGCCGCAGGGTCGACCATTGCGGACACGGGCGACGGGCGCGCACCGCAGGCGCCTAACCGATCGCCGCCGCGTCTGCGGGAACGGTGACGATGAGCCGGTCTGCTCGTTTCGCGGTCTGGTGGTCGCGAGTCAATCCAGCCGGGGGGAGGGCCTGCTGGTCGTGATGGTCGTCCCGGGAAAAAGTTCGCTCATGACGATTCGGTGACCGGCCGGTGTCACCTCGACCCCGGCGCGCTCAACGTAGACAGTTCGCCGTCACTGATCCTCGCTGCCGCTCTAGATCAAGTACCGCCCCTCATTCAGGAACGGCTCAGGGCCGCCGGACCGGGTGGTCTGGCGGCCCTGTGTGGCCGGGTTGTGTGGGGGTCAGGCTTTGTTGAAGGTGTGCTTGGCCCACAGGTA
>NZ_JBEPCJ010000199.1:0-4674 GCF_040299565.1 Spirillospora sp. NPDC000708 | reverse complement strand
GTTTTTTTGAACGCTAGTTATGAAGCAAACTATGCGCCATTTAAATATTAAAATGACAGTCTAACCTTATTAAGTAGGTGTTCCCATTAATACTTTGATTTCCTTAGATAATAGGGTTCTGTTGCAAAGTTTTAAATAAAGAATAAAATCCCTTACGGTATCTATGATTTAGGCTGTTATTCCCATTAATACCTTGATTTCAGTAGACACCGAAAAGCCGAAGAGAGTGCCTTCTTTTCGGGTTTTCTTATATAATCCTCGAATGGCTTCCATGCCCTTAATCGTGGTAGAGGCAGTGCGTAAACTTCGATAGAATTTATTGCGTCTCTTTACTGGACGATGGTCTTGTTCAATCAAATTATTCAGGTATTTAATGGTACGATGTTCTGTCCCTTGATAAAAGCCGTATTCTTTTAGTTTCTTAAAGGCACTTGTAATAGAGGGGGCTTTATCTGTGACTACAACCTTCGGTTCATCAAACTGCTTCACTAACCGCTTAAGAAAAGCATAGGCTGCTTGTGTGTCCCGTTTTTTACGTAACCAAATATCCAAGGTTAAACCATCTGCATCGATGGCTCGATACAAATAATGCCATTTTCCTTTAATTTTGATGTACGTTTCATCCATTTTCCATGAATAAAAGGATTTTTTATTTTTCTTTTTCCAAATTTGATAGAGTAGTTTGCCATATTCTTGCACCCAACGATAAATCGTCGTATGAGAAACGTTAATGCCACGATCATATAAGATTTCTTGAACATCACGATAGCTAAGGTTATAACGAAGATAGTAGCCCACGGCTACAATAATCACATCCTGCTGAAATTGCTTTTCTTTAAAATGATTCATCGTCATTCCTCCTGCTATCTTTTTCTATTATTCTACCTTATTTGATAGTAGATTTAAAACTTTGCAACAGAACCCTATATTCGTTACAATGGTTATGGGAAGTTTTTCAAAAGGTTAAGAAAAGCTTACGGGGGTTTTTGAAATCAAAAAGTAGTAGGGGACGATAAAATGAAACATACACACAAAATCATATTGGCTGTCACTTCTGTATGCACTGTTATTATTCTAGGTGTAAGTATCTTTTTTGTTACACAAGCAGTAACAAACAATAAATTAGAAAACACTAGTCAAACAACTCAACACTCAAGCAGCAGCTCAAAACCTGTTGAAGATAAACAAACGACGAAACAGCTTGATCAAGCAAAACAGCTTGCTGCAAGTTATCATTATGATGAAGCCATCGCCTTACTTGAAAAAGACGACGCCAAAGAAGCGCAACAATTGTTAGCAACTTTGAAAAAAGAAAAAGAATCCTTGGTAAAATGGGAAGACCCGACCAAAATCTCACACGTCTTCTTTCATAGTCTGATTGTTGATCCAGCTAAGGCTTTTCATACCCAGCAAGCACAAGGGTATAAAGATTATATGGTCACTATTTCCGAATTCAATAAAACCATTGATCAGTTATATAAAAATAACTATGTTCTTGTTAATCTAAATGGATTAGTCAAAAAAGGAACAGATGGAAAACTGACCTTTACAGGTGTTTCTCTTCCAGAAGGAAAGAAACCGTTAATTCTTTCGCAAGACGATGTCAGCTATTATGAATACATGGACAATTCAGGATTTCCAAGTAAGTTGATTGTCGATAAACAGAACCAAATCAAGAATATTTATATCGACAATAAGAAGGAAACTGTTGGTGACTATGATATGGTTCCATTGATCGATTCATTCATTAAAAAACATCCCGATTTTTCTTATCAAGGCGCCAAAGGAACATTAGCTTTAACAGGCTATAATGGTGTATTAGGTTACCGTACATCAAAATCAGAATATGGTGATAACGAAAAAACAAACAAAGAAATCGAAGCAGCCAAAAAAGTTGCTGATCAATTAAAGAAAGATGGTTGGAGTTTTGCTTCTCATACTTGGGGACACTTGAATATGACACAAGCTTCTTTAGCCGATATCCAACAAGATAATGAACGTTGGCAAAATGAAGTTGCACCTATTTTAGGCAAAACAAATATTTTGATCTACCCATTTGGCGCTGACATCAGCGATTGGCAACCTTATTCTGAAGCAAATCAAAAATTTGCTTACTTGAAACAACAAGGATTTGATATCTTCTGCAATGTCGATGCCTCAACTCCTGCATGGGGACAACTAGGAACTGACTACTACCGTAACGCCAGAATCAATATTGACGGTATCCGTTTCGAAGCTGACCTAAAAGGAGAAAATCCAATACTTGATCAATTTATCAACGTCAAAGAAGTGTATGACCAAAAAGATCGAGGATAGAGGTTGTGAAAGAAGCGTCCAGCTCCGCCGACAATAAGTAGGAATTAACTATCTAGGAACGCATACCATGCGTAAAACAGGCGCTTATAAGGTCTATACCCAGTCAAACTATAATATTGGTTTAGTGATGCATTTATTAAACCATTCAAGTGAAGCCATGACCTTAACGTATCTTGGATTAGATCAAGCTAGTCGAGAAACGATGTTAGACCAAATTGATTTTGGGTAATGAATGTTTAGAACTTAGTAGTCGTCCAAAAACGACTACTTTTTTTGTTGAATCGTCCTTGGACGATTCGATGCTTTTGACTTGTAAGAACAGGATTGAATGAAGCCATACTGTTCGCATATTTTTAGTGGATGAACAAACAAAATACGAGAGATTTTTTGTTCGTTCATCCAAAAAGAGGGACGATTTCGGAAGAAGAAAATCGTCCCTCTTTTTCTTCTTTTTGTATGACAAAAAGAAAGATCTTTTGCCCATTTTATTTTTATAAAATGGGTAGGTGGCGTTTGCGTAAAGCAAATCGACACAATCCAAAGGGGATAAAAGGGGAAAGTGAAACTTCCCCCTTTTCAAGCCACATTGTAATACAAGAACGAAGTAATTTGTATTACAATGTGATAGCTTACAGCAGTATTTATGGGTTTATATTTGCTATTTTGTTGTGAGGATTGTAACCGAATAGGGCGCAATGCTTATTACAAAATCAATGACAAAGGGCGATTGAGGAATGAGCGCTGGGGCATTTTATCTTTGAGGAGGCTATTTATGGATCAGAAAGAAGTATCACAAAATCAAACAAAGTACATTCAATTTAGATTATCTGAAGAACAATACAATAAGCTGAAAATTTCAGGAGAAACATATGGACTCTCTCCGAATCTTTATGCGAAAAAATTAGCACAAAAATCTCATTTAAAAAAACCTTATCTCGAACATGACCAAGCGAAATCTTTATTATTAGAACTCTCAAAACAAGGAACCAATTTAAATCAAATCGCCAAGAAACTCAATCAATTCGATCGGATGGACAACCAAGATAAAGAGCTGATCGTGGCTTTACGCTATACATACGGAGTACTCGCTCAAGCTCAAAAGGGGTATCAAGAGTTATGGCAACAATTGCAAAAATAAGCAATGGCGCAAGTGCAGCGAGCGCCCTTAATTATGCTTTAGGGCAAGACAGACCCATGCATGAAAAAACTGAACAGTGGCTACAAGACCATCAATTGGAACGTCCTGTGGAGCTGACAAATTGTCGGGCAGTTGCCGTGGGTGGAACCAACGGGATTGATCCCTTTATCGCCAAAGAACAATTTGATGTCATTCGACAACTTCATAACCAAACCAAAGAATCCAATCAAGTCTTGCGTATTACCCAATCTTTCGCCTTAGATGAACTGAATCCGAAAGTTCAAAAAGACTGGCAAAAAGCCAATGATTTAGGCGTTGAATTAGCAGAAAATCTCTATCCTAACCATCAAAGTGCTGTGTATACGCATTTAGACGGAAAAAATCACGTCTTACACAACCACATCATTGTCAATAAGCTCAATTTAGAGACAGGCAATAAATTAAGAGAACAAAAAGGAGAAAGCGTTCAACGAGCACGAGAAATGAATGATCGACTCGCTTCTCGAGAGAACTGGCACATTTTAGAGCCACCAAATGAGCGCCAAACAGAGACAGAAAAAGAACTAATCGCCAAAAATGAGTATTCTTACATGGATGATTTGAGAGAAAGAATCAATAAATCGCTTCAAGATGTCTCTGTGAGCTCATACGAAGCGTTTAACGAACGATTATCTG
This sequence comes from Spirillospora sp. NPDC000708, assembly GCF_040299565.1. NCBI lineage: Bacteria > Bacillati > Actinomycetota > Actinomycetes > Streptosporangiales > Thermomonosporaceae > Spirillospora > Spirillospora sp. NPDC000708. The sequence continues at coordinate 545 of NZ_JBEPCJ010000199.1, read as the reverse complement.
ACAATGGGGTAATTCTATCAGAAAGAGGCCAAACGTTCTCATATGCCTTTTTAGACGCCAATAACAAGCAAAGACGAGCACGAGAGACCCGATTGGGTTCTGATTTTGGAAGGGAGACCATTTTACATGAGTTGGAAAACCGAGCAAGACAAAACGAATTTAGAGCTGTTGAACAACGAGAACCAGCGATTACTCCGCTTGAGCGAGACACTCAACAAAGAGAATCAGAAATTGTTAGCCTTGAACAAGCAATTGAACCAAGAAAATCAGAAGCTCTCAAGCGAGAATCAAAAATTAATCGATTTATTGACACAATCAAACAGCTTGCAGGACGAGTACCAGAACTTACTCAACGCGTTACAAGAAAATTAAAGCAAACAAAAGAGAAAATCCTCGATGATTTTGAACGTCGCTTTTCAAAAGACATGAAAAATTACGAGCAAGAACAACAGAAAATCCCGAAAAAAGTCGCGGCGGATGTCGATCTGGCCCGCTCCCGGTCGACGCGTCAGTGAGGGCCGGGAGGGACCCGGCCCGCCAGGACG
>NZ_JBEPCJ010000198.1:0-5000 GCF_040299565.1 Spirillospora sp. NPDC000708 | reverse complement strand
GCCACGCGGTATGACAAGGTCGCCGTCCGCTACGAGGCCGTCCTCCACATCGCCGTCATCAACGATTGGCTGACCTGCCTTTGAGACACGCCCTACGGCGCCGCTTGCTGCGTCACGGGGGTCGGCCGGTTGAAGTGGAGTGGTCGTACTACCCGCTGGAGTTGGCGAGCGGGACCGAGCTTGCCGGGTCACAGCGGATTCCCGGCGGAGCACACCGGGTTCTCGCCGACCTGGGCCATGACCTCCTGCACTTCACGGATGCGGTGTCATCGCGAATGCCTACCAGCGAAGAGGTTGATCTCCTGGTCCTGCCCGAGGTCCCGGTGATCCGTCAGTTCCGCGTGGCCTACTCACACGATGATCGGCCCGTGGAGGTCTCGGTGCTGGTCAAGGGCTCTCACCTGTACGAACTCGTCTACCGAATGGGCGCCTGACCGCCTGGGCTCACTCCCCGCTACGCCCTGCGGTCGCTCTCTCACGTCAACCACTTGTGTGCTTATCGCGATATCCATTAAAGTTACCACCGGTAGGAGCAACCGGAGGTGATCGCAGTGGTCTCGTTCAAGACGGCGCCGGAGGGTCCGGAGACGCTCGGGGTGTGGGTCCGGTGAGCGCCGACGTGATGACGGGGCCGGGTCTGCTGGACCACTCGTTCTTGGCGGCTCCGACCGCTGTGGGTGAGGTCCGGATGCTGCTGGGGCTGCGGCTGGCGTCGTGTGGGCTGGCGGCTCGTGAGTCGGATGTGTTCCTGATCGCGGCTGAGCTGGTGACGAACGCGGTTGAGGCGACGCCGGACGGGCGGGTTCGGGTGCAGTTCTGGCGGGAGGCGGCGGGGCTGGTGCTGCGGGTGTGGGACGGGTCGGATGAGCAGCCGACAGCTCGCCCTGTGGCGGCTCTGACGCTGGCGGATATCGCCCCGGACGCGGAAGCCCTGGACGCCGGTCACGACGACGGCGCGGGCGGGTGGGGGCTGCCGATCGTGGAGGCGCTGTCCCTGCGGTGCGGGGTGAAGCCGACCGCGCCGCACGGCAAGTGGGTGTGGTCGTTGATCGGGTGCTGAAACGCGCATGTCAGGAAACCGAGACGAAAGGCGGTGGCTGGTCGATGGTGATCGGCGGATCGGTAGTGATCGACGGGCCGGGCTTGGCGCGGCGGGTGCAGTTGGGCGCCTTGTGGGCGTGGACGCTGTACCGGTCGGATCGGGCGATGGTGCATCTGGGGTGTCTGTCGCTGGCGTTGGGGCGGCGGGGGCTGCATCGGGTGGAGTTGCACCCGGACACGGTGACGGTGTTCCCGGTGCTGGTGGTCTCGACGGGCGAGCCGATCGAGGATGCGGCGGTGCTGGCGGTGGCCAAGGCCACGCCGGGCGGGTGGGGGTTCTTCGATGCGATGCGCGATCCGTGGGGGTTCATCGGGCCGTGCCGGGATGCGGTGACGGCGGCCGATCGGGTGGCGCGGATGCTGCATGACCCGCTACCGGCGTCGCGTCCGGCGTTCCGGGCCGTGCGCTGCGGAAGGGGAGCGCGGTGAAGATCGTGACGGACGCGGTGCTGCGCGATGTCGAGCGGCTGTCAGAGCGGACGGGCGAGGCTGCCGCGCGGGTGAAGGCGGGCGCGGACTGCCTGGATGTGGAGTCGGCCGGGCTGGTGGTGGAGCACCTGTGCGAGTCCCTCGAAGCGGTGTGGGGGATGCTGGCGGCCGTGGGGGCTCGGGTTCAGCAGATCACCGAGCGGGAGACGCCGGAGCAGGCGGGCCGGTCCACGATGAAGCTGATGGGGTCGGCGGCGGTTCACCTGGAGTTGGGGTGCGGCGGGCTGACGCTGGCTCAGCACGTGCTGATGACCGGCCGCGCGGATCTGCTGCGGGTGGAGCGCGGCGATGACCTCTGAGGGACCAGAGACTCAGGGACCAGAGACTCAGGGAGGGCAGACCAGTACCGGTCCCGCGCCGGGGCCGGGCGCGGGTCTGGCCGGGGGGTTGGATGAGCTGGCCGATCGCGCTTACGAACTGGGGCGTGCGGCGGTGGCGGCGGCGCCGAGTCTGACGCCCGATGAACTGGGGGACGCGGCGCACTGTGTGCAAGAGGTCATCGGCTTCATGCGTGAGGTCCTGCGGCATGTCGTGGCGCGGGCTGAGAGGCTGCGCCAAGAGTGGGTGGACGCCGAACTGACCGAACCCGCCGAACCGGGCGAGACACCCCGAGAGTCACCAGCGGTGGCGGCTCTGGATGGGGCGCTGCTGAATCTGGGGATCGGTGAGGGTGCGGTCGAGGTCGCGCATCACCTGGTGCTGACCGGGCGCGCGTTCCTGTGGGAAGCAGTGGCACAGCAGGAACAGCAGGAACAGCGGGAGCGGGTGAGCGGGGGGTAGGCGCCCTGCGGGCGGGTTGGTGGTCAGACCCCCGCGCCCGCCCGCAGGGGTTCCATCGCGACTACCGGAAAGGAGGTGGCAGCCAAGTAGTTCCCCTTCGCATCGCTTCGACTCGGGCGATGGCGGGGGCGTGCACGCTGATCGGTGTTGCCGCACCGATCGGGGCGCCGTGCGCGCCCCCGTTCGGCATGTCTGGGGGCGCATGTCCGGGATGCTGCGGGGGGCAGGGGCCGCGGCACCGGTTGGCGGATTGGTGAGGGTGGGCCGGCGGAATGGCGTAGCCACCCCGAAGGGGCGAAGTTCGGCCGGCGCAGCCCGACCGGGGCACTTTCCAGTCCGGCCCCGCGCTGACGTGGGCGCCGCTGCCCCGGCGCGGACCTCGACCGGGGCGGTTGCTTATCAGGTGCCGGGTGGTGTCCGCAAAGGATTGGCCGGATCCGGTCGGGTGTCGTCTCTTTGGCGCTGGCATTACACGTTTGTCAAGGGGGCGCATTGTAGGTAGTGGGGGTTAGTTTCGCAAGGCTTTCGAGCAGATTGTGTGCAGGGTCTGTTTCGGGAGGTGCGGGGATGCGGAACGGGGCGCGTGCGGCCGGAGTGCGGGCGGCTGGGGCAGGGACGGTAAAGGCGACGGGCGCGCCCGGTGGTGCGGTGGGTGGTGTGCTGGCGGGGATGCTGGCGCGGGTGGCGGATGCCGAGTCGTGGCGGGCGTGGTCGCGTCAGGTGGCGCACACGGGGCATTGTGCGCGGCCGGTGCGGGTGGCCGGTGGGGCGATGGCGGTGGACGGCCGGACGGGTGAGGTTCGGGCGGAGTGGTCGAGTTCGGGTGAGCCGGATGGGGCGTTGCTGCTGGCGTGCGGGGATCGGCGTGAGGCGGTGTGCCCGTCGTGTGCGGAGACCTATCGGCGGGACACCTGGCATCTGATCGCGGCGGGTCTGGCGGGGCGTGCGCCGAGTCTGCCGGGTGGGGTGGATGCGGTTCCGGTGTCGGTGGCGGGGCATCCTGCGGTGCTGGCGACGTTCACTGCGCCGTCCTTTGGGGCGGTGCATCGTGCTGCGAGTGAGGGGCCGTGCCGCAAGCGGTCGGGGCCGGGCGAATGCGAGCACGGGGCGCGGTCGTGGTGCGATGCGCGGCACGCTGCCGATGATCCGCTGATCGGGCGTCCGCTGTGCTGGGACTGCTACGACTACACCGCTCACGTGCTGTGGCACGCGGCCGTGCCGGAACTGTGGCGCCGCACCATGATCTACCTGTACCGGGCGTTGGCGCGGATCGGGTCGGAGCGCACGGGGGTGCCGGTGTCGGTGCGGGCGGTGCGGTCGCTGGTGCGCGTGTCGTACGTCAAGGTGGCGGAGTATCAGCGGCGGGGGGCGGTGCACCTGCACGCGGTGATCCGCCTGGACGGGGTGGCGGACGGGGATCGCTCGGCGACGGTGGCTCCTCCCGGCTGGGCGGACGTGGGCGCGCTGGCGGCGGCGATCGGGGATGCTGCGGGGCGGGTGGCGGTGTCGTGCCCGGTGGCGGGGGTGGCGGCGGCGCGGTGGGGCGCGCAACTGGACGTCTCACCGATCGCGGACGCGGCGCGGGCGGCGGGGTATCTGGCGAAGTACGCGACCAAGACCGCTGCGGACACCTTCGGTGGGTTGCCGCCGCGCCGGTTCGGGGTGCGGGCGGTTGCGGCGGTGAGTCGCAAGATGGGCAACCCCCACGTGGGTCTGTTGGTGGCGGCGTGCTTCAACTTGGCGCGGCGGCCGGAGTGCGCGGGGCTGCGGCTGGCCGAACACGTTCACACCCTGGGGTTCGCGGGGCACTTCGCCACCAAGAGTCGGTGGTACTCGGTGACGCGGGGGACGTTGCGGGCGGTGCGGCGGGCCTGGCGCACCCGCAACCGGCCCGACTCCGATCCGTGGGCGCAGGCCGAGCACGGCGAGCACGGGGACAGCGGGGCGGTGCTGGTGCGGGACTGGCGGTATCTCGGCACGGGCTGGAGTTGGCTGGGTGACGCTGATCTCGCGGCGACGTTGGCGCGCGATCACGTGGCGGCGCGGGAGAACGCGGACCTGGCGGTGACGGTGCGCAGCGGATAGCACGGTGCGCAGCGGATAGCCGGGGGCTGAGTTCGGCGTGCGGGGCGGCGCGGACCCCGCGCGGGCAGGGTCGCACTCGGGGGGAGCGCCGCGAAGCGGCTCCTTGTCAAGGGTGGTGGGTGGGGGGTCGTGGGATGGCGCCGGCGGCAGCCGGGCCGGGGGCCTGAATCCGCACATCCAGTTTCCGGAAAGTCAAGGAAACCGAGCGATAATCGCGAATGCGAATTGGCCGATTATGGCCGCTGATCGTTTGTCTCGTTGTCGGGTGAATGCTGGCCCGCGACTGGCCCGTAGGCGCAATTTCAGGGGTGGTTTCTGGTGGCCTCGGTGGATGTTATGTCGGTGCGCGACATGGCCTCTGAGCTGCATGTAGCGCGTTCTACGGTGTATCGGTGGCTAGCTACCGGGCGCGGCCCGAAAGCGTTCCGGCTGCCGAATAACGAGCTGAGAATTGTTCGCGCGGATTTCATAGAATGGCTTCACAAGCTCGGCACGGACGGAATGGAGACGCTCCGGTGATCAAAGCGCAGGACATCCAATTCTGG
>NZ_JBEPCJ010000197.1:0-5023 GCF_040299565.1 Spirillospora sp. NPDC000708 | reverse complement strand
CGGCCCCGGTGTTTAACCCCGGCGGGGCCGCTTACCGGGCGCCCCCCCCCCCCCCCCCCCCCCCCCGGGGGGGGGGGGGGGCCCCCCCCCCCCCCAGGCGGCTCGCATGAGCGGAGCGGACCGGGGGGTCCTCCGGCGGGGGACGCGCGCATGAGCCTGACGCTGCTGGCGACCACGCACCGGGTCGCGCCCGGCCTGCTGACCTGGAAGGCGTGGGACGCGCTGCGGTCGGCGGGGCGGGTGCTCGCGCGCCCCGGCCATCCGCTCCTGCCGTACCTGCGCGACGCCGGCGTGACCGCCGAGGAGACCGCCGTCCCGGACCCGGCCGCGCTCGTCGCCGCCGCGCGGGAGGCCGACGTCGTGTGGATCGCGGCGCCCGAGGGCGACGAGGACCTGATGCGCGCGGTCGGCGCCCTCGTCGTCGGCGACCCGCTGGACGTCGAGGTGCTGCACGGCTCCTACGACCTGCCCGGCGCGCGGCTGCTCGACCTGGTCGCGGTGATGGAGCGGCTGCGGCGCGAGTGCCCGTGGGACCGGGAGCAGACGCACGAGACGCTCGTCCCGTACCTGCTCGAAGAGTCCTACGAGGTGCTCGACACCATCGAGAACGGCGACTACGGCGCGCTGCGCGAGGAGCTCGGCGACGTGCTGATGCAGGTGGCGTTCCACTCCGAGGTGGCCGCCGAGCGCACCGACGACACCGCGTTCACCATCGACGACGTCGCCGCCGGGATCGTCGACAAGCTCGTCCGGCGGCATCCGCACGTGTTCGCGGACGTGGCGGTGGCGGGCGCCGACGAGGTCAACGCCAACTGGGAGCAGATCAAGGCGGCCGAGCGGGCGGCGAAGAGCGGCGCGGACGCGTCCGCGCTGGACGGCGTCCCGATGGGCCAGCCGGCGCTGTCGCTGGCGGCGCAGCTGCAGCGCCGCGCCGGCCGCGCGGGCGCTCCTGGCGAGCTGGCCCCGACCGCCGCCGACACCGGGAACGACCTGGGAATACGGCTGTTCGCCCTGGTTCGGGAGGCCGCTGATCGCGGACTCGACGCCGAAGCGGAGTTGCGGGCCGTATCCCGGGTATTCCGCGATCGTGTCAGAGCGTGGGAGCGGCGGCGGGCGCACGACTGATTCGGGGCATCGCGGGCGGAACATCGCCGATGGGGTGGTCCGCCGGAAGTCGCCCGTCTACAGTGAGCGCGTGCCGAACGGGGCCGAGGACGGCGGCGGGAACGGGGACCGGTCACCGGTGCGCCGTCGCCGGCGGCTGCTGACCTCCTCCACCACGCCGGCCCAGAAGTTGCGCGCGCTGCGCGGCCTGGGCGTGCTCGGCGGCGTCTCCGGGGTGCTCGTCGCGCTCATGGTCCTGCCGACGGCCTGCACGGCCGGGGTCAACGCGCGCGACTCGGCGCGCTGGTTCGACAGCGTCCCCGCCGACCTCGACACCTCCGGCGTGCCGCAGCGGTCCCGGATCCTCGCCGCCGACGGCTCCACGCTCGCGACGTTCTTCTACCAGAACCGGGTGGACGTCCCGCTCGCCAGGATCGCGCCCGTGGCCCGCAAGGCGGTCGTGGCGATCGAGGACAGCCGCTTCTACGAGCACGGCGCCATCGACGCGCAGGGCACGCTGCGCGCGCTCGTCAGCGACCTCGGCAACGGCGAGGTCACCCAGGGCGGCTCCGGCATCACCCAGCAGTACGTGAAGAACCTGCTGCTCACCCAGGCCGACTCGGCCGCCGAGCGCGACGCCGCCAAGGAGATCTCGGCGGCCCGGAAGATCCGCGAGCTGCGGTACGCGGTGGCGCTGGAGAAGCGCTACTCCAAGGACGAGATCCTGCGCCGCTACCTCAACATCGCCTACTACGGCGCCGGCGCCTACGGCATCGAGGCCGCGTCCCGCCGGTACTTCTCCAAGCACGCCTCCCAGCTGAACCTCGCCGAGTCGGCGCTGCTCGCCGGGGTCGTCCGGTACCCGTTCGCCTACGACCCGACACGGCACCCGGAGGCGGCCCGCAAGCGCCGCGACACCGTCCTGCGGCGGATGGCCGACCTCGGCTACATCGACCAGGCCACCGCCGCCGCGACCGAACGGCAGCCGGTCCGGCTGCACGTCCAGGACGTCAAGAGCGGCTGCGTCACCAGCTCGGCGCCGTTCTTCTGCGACTACGTGCAGCGGGAGATCCTCGCGAACCCGGTGTTCGGCAAGACGTCCGGCGACCGCGAGAAGCTGCTGAAGCGCGGCGGCCTCACCATCCGCACCACCCTGGACCGGCGGGCGCAGAAGGCCGCGCAGCGCGCCGTCGACGCGCACGTCCCGGCGAAGAACTCGGCGCACAAGGCCGCCGCCGAGGCGATGGTGGAGCCCGGCACCGGCCGGATCACGGCGATGGCCGTCGACCGCAGGCTCGGCTCGGACAAGGTGCGCGGCAAGACCTGGATCAACTTCGCCGCGGACGCCGACCACGGCTCCAGCATCGGGATGCAGGCCGGGTCGACGTTCAAGGCGTTCACCCTGGCCGCCGCCCTCGACCAGGGCCTGCCGTTCGGCACCCGGCTGATGGCGCCGAAGGAGTACACCCCGGTCGGCTACCGCGACTGCAAGGGCCGCCGGGTCGGCGACCCCGGCGCCTCGCTGCACAACGCGGGCGACGGCGAGGGCGGCAAGCCGTTCAGCATCGTCACCGGCACCCAGCACTCGGTGAACACCTTCTTCCTCGCGCTGGAGAAGAAGGTCGGGCTCTGCCCCACCGTCAAGATGGCCGAGAAGCTCGGCATGAAGCAGGCCACCGGCAAGCCGCTGCAGCAGTACCCGTCGTTCACGCTCGGCATCAACCCCGTCTCGCCCGTCCGGCTCGCCGCCGCCTACGCCGCGTTCGGAGCGCGCGGCCGGTACTGCTCGCCGATCGCGATCACGCAGATCACCGACGCGTCCGGGCACCGCCTCAAGGTGCCGAGCGCGCACTGCGAGCAGGCCATGGACAAGGAGACCGCCGACGCCGTCAACTACGTGCTGCGCGGCGTGCTCACCAAGGGCACCGCCGCCGGCCAGGGCATCGGGCGCCCCGCCGCCGGCAAGACCGGGACCGTCGACGACTTCTCCGCCGCCTGGTTCGCCGGCTACACCCCGGACCTGGCCGCCGCCGTCTGGGTCGGCGACCCGCGCGGCGGCTACCAGCACCCCATGTCGGACCTGTGCATGGACGGCCGCTGCTACGGCCCCGTCTACGGCGCGACGATCCCCGCGCCGATCTGGCAGCAGAGCATGGCCGGCGCGCTGGCCGGCACGCCCGCGTCGTCGTTCGTCCGGCCCCCGTCGCACTTCTTCAGCAAGGGGACGGGCGAGGAGAGCGCCAGGCTGCCCGACGTCCGCGGGATGAAGGTCGCGGACGCCGCCGCGAAACTGCGCGGCGCCGGGTTCACCGTCCGGATCGGCGGCGCGGTGAAGTCCGACTACCCCAAGGGGACCGTCGCGCAGGTCTCCCCGTCGTCGGCGCGGCCCGGCGACACGATCACGCTGCGCCCGAGCAAGGGCGGCGGCGGCCCCAAGCGCCGCGCCGAGGCCGGCGGCCCGCGCCACGGAATCCCGCGCTGACCTGCGCACCTGTGTGATCGTCGGGTACCGGGGTAGATCATCCGACGGGGTGATCCCAGTACTGGTCCATCGGGGGGGACGATCGTCATGCGAGCCATCGCCGTGTCCGAATACGGCGCCACACCGGCGCCCACGCACCTGCCGCGCCCGGAGCCCGGCCCCGGCGAGATTCTCGTCAAGATGATCGCCGCGGGCCTCAACCCGGTCGACTGGAAGATCGCCGACGGGATGCTGAAGGACGCCCTGGAGGCCCGCTTCCCGCTGATCCTCGGCCAGGACGGCGCCGGCGTCGTCGAGGCCGTCGGCGAGGGCGTCACCCGGCTGCGGCACGGCGAGCAGGTCTACGGCATGTTCCGCGACGTCGAGCGCGGCATCGGCAGCTACGCCGAGTACGCGCTGGCCTCCGAGGACGGCCCCGTCACCCGGATGCCCGCCGGGATGATCTACACGCAGGCCGCCGCGGTGCCGACGGCGTGCGGCACCGCGATGGCGATGGTGGACGAGGCGGACGTCGACACCGGGCAGACCGTCCTCGTCGTCGGCGCCACCGGCGGCGTCGGCCAGGCCCTCGTGCAGCTCGCCGCGCTCACCGGCGCCAAGGTGATCGCCACGGCCCGCGACGACATGGCGGGCACGATCCGCCGCCTCGGCGCCGACGAGACCGTCGACCACTCCCAGGGCGACCTGAACGACCAGGTGCTCCGCGTGCACGGCGACGGCATCGACGCGATCCTCGACGTGGCCAGCGACACCCAGGGCACCGAGCGCCTCGCGCAGCTCCTGCGGCCCGGCGGCACCTACGTCAGCACGACCTGGGCGGTGAACCCCGACGCCATGGAGGCCCAGGGGTACCGCGGCGTCAACCACGTCGGCGCGCCGTCCGCCGAACTGCTGGACCGGCTCTCCGACCTCATCGACGCGGGCGAGCTGCGGGTGATGATCGAGCGCGAGGTCCCGCTGGAAGCGGCGGGCGACGCGCTCGCCGACAACCGCGCCGGAGGCGCCCGCGGCAAGACGGTGATCCGGATCTGAGGTGATCACGGCGCCCGTCCGGGCATGCAGCACGGAACAGACCCCCGTGAGGAGACAGACATGAACGACGACGAGAAGCGCGCCCGGATCCGCGACCTCGACGCGAACATCTCCCGGCTCCGCGCCGAGCTGCCCGCCCCGTCGGCGGACGCCACCGACTTCGTCGACGGCGGCCAGAACCTCGCCGCCCGCGAGGAGCTCGCCGGCCAGATCGAAGCCCTGGAGAACGAACGCCGCCGCCTCCAGGACGAGTTGGGCTAGCCCTGCTTGCCCAGGGGGGCGACCCCCTGGAACCCCCGTCACGGCCGGGAGGCTGTTTCCCGCTCCGCTAGATGTAGTGACCATGGACGTTGGTGACGGCGACACGGTTCGATGAGCTTGAAATGGACGAGGACCTCCTGGCGA
>NZ_JBEPCJ010000196.1:0-5056 GCF_040299565.1 Spirillospora sp. NPDC000708 | reverse complement strand
TCGCGCCCAGTCGTCCGGCCAGCGCGTCGGCGAGCAGCGCGTCCGGGCCCAGGGGACGCGCCGTCACCGCGCCGGGCAGCAGCCGCCCGGCGCGATCGGGGATGTCGATCAGCGCGTGGAAGCCGCGCCCGAGCAGCAGCGGCACCGCGACGGCGGGGCCGTCCAGCGCGGCGGCGGCCTCCTCCAGCGACGGGGAGACCAGCTCCCCGTACGCCTCCGCCACCCGCAGCGAGGGCCGCAGGGCCCGCACCCTGGCCAGCAGCTCCCGCACCGCGACGGGCCCCGCCGGGTCGCGGGTGCCGTGCGCCACGGCCAGCAGCACCGGCGCGCGGCCCGCCGCGGCGAGCGGGTCAGCCACCCGCGCCCGCAGCGAGCCGGTCCACCAGGCGCGGGTCGCACGCCAGCCGGTAGCCGCGCTTGACGACCGTCTCGACGATCCCAGGGCGGCCGAGGCCCCGCCGGAGCCGCGCCACCGCCATCTCCACCGCGTGCTCGTCGGCCTGCGGCCGCGCGTCCCGCGACCACGGAGAGCCGCCGACGACCAGCCGGCTCGGCAGCACCCCGCACAGCTCCGCGCGCGACACCACGTGCCCGGGGCGCCGCGCCAGCGCCCGCAGGATCGCCATCGGCGCGGGCGCGATGGGCCGCAGCTGCCCGTCCAGCACGACGGCGTGCCCGCGCAGCTCCAGCGAGGCCCCGCGCACCGACAGCAGCCGCGCGCGCCGCCGCGGCAGGTCCGACGCCAGCGCCCGCACGAGCGCCCCGAGCCTGGCCCGTTCCGGCTGGACGGCCGGCACGCCGCGCTCGGTCAGCGCCCGCGCCGTCACCGGGCCGACGCACGCCGCGACCACGTGGGTGCGCAGCGCCTCCAGCAACGCCTCCTCCAGGCCGTCCTCGGCCGCCACCGCGAGCGTCGCGGCGACCGCGGGCGCGCTGGTGAAGGTGATCGCGTCCACCGTGCCGGCGACGGCCTGCCCGACGAGCCGCCGCAGCGGCGTGATGTCCTCGGCGCGCGCCCACCGGTACACCGGGATCTCGATCACCTCGGCGCCCGCCTCGTACAGCGCCTCCGTCAGCTCCGGCTGGCGCTCCCCGTAGAGCTGGACCGCCACCCGGGCGCCCGCCAGGTCCTTCTCCAGCAGGTGCGCGATGACCTCCGCGCAGCCCTCCGACTCAGGGGACCAGCGCTCCTGCAGCCCGGCCGAGCGGATCGCGCCGCGCGCCTTCGGGCCGCGCGCCACGATGTCGGCGTCGCCGAGCGCCGCGATGAGGGCGTCGCGCAGCCCCCACCCGTCGGCCGTCTCCAGCCACGCCCGGAACCCGATCCCGGTCGTGACGACGGCGTGGTCCAGCGGCCGGGCCAGGCACGCCCGCGTCGCCTCCAGCAGCTCGGCGTCGTCGGAGAGCGGGACGAGGCGGATCGCGGGGGCGAGCACCACCCGCGCGCCGCGCCGCTCCAGCAGCGTCGCGAGCTCCTCGTGGCGGCGGGCCGCGGTCACCCCGACGGCGAACCCGGCCAGCGGCTCACTGTCGGCGGTCATCGGTGAGCGCCACCTCCACGCGGTCGCCGCCGGCCGCGCGGCGGACCGGGAACGTCGGCACCGCCACCCGCGGGTCGTCCAGGCAGACCCCGGTGCGCAGGTCGAACACCTGCTTGTACATGGGCGAGGCGACCGTCGGGACGCCGTCGCGCGTGCCGAGGATGCCCCGCGACAGCACACAGGCGCCGCTGAACGGGTCGAGGTTCGACAGCGCGTACAGGGTCCCGTCGAAGGCGCGGAACACCGCGACCTGCGTGCCGTCCAGCATCGCGCAGGCCCCGCGCTCGGGGATCAGGTCGGCGTAGGAGCAGATGTCGAACCAGCGGGCCGCGGCTTCGGCGGGACGCCTCGTGATCGTCGCTTCGGATGTGATGCTCATCGGCCGGCAACCTCCAGGCGAGTCGCGTGCGGGAACAGTGCGGGCGCTGCGGCGAACGTCGCCGGCCCGGCGCCTTGACGTTGTAAGGTTCGCTCGGTGGCCGGTCGTGCCGGTCCGTCCCCGATGTTCATGAACCGAGTCTCCGCAGAGGCCGTTTCACGGTTGGGTCTCCTTTGTCACCGCCGTGTTAAAAGGCGCTCACGCCGAGATCCGGACGGCGCACACCTTGAACTCGGGCATCCGCGAGACGGGGTCGAGGGCCGTGCCGGTGAGCAGGTTCGCGCGCCCCTCCCCCGCCCAGTGGAACGGCATGAAGACCGTGTCGCGGCGGATCGCGTCCGTGACGCGCGCCTCGGCGATCGCCGCGCCCCGGCGGCTCTCCACCTTCACGTCCTGGCCGTCCTCGACGCCGAGCCGCTCGGCGAGGTCGGGATGCAGCTCCACGAACGGGCCCGGCGCCGCGTCCGCCAGCGCCGGGACCCGGCGGGTCTGCGCGCCCGACTGGTACTGCGCCAGGACGCGCCCGGTCGTCAGGTACAGCGGGTACTCGGCGTCGACGTCCTCGGCCGGCCCGTGGTGCTCGACCGGGAAGAACCGGGCCCGCCCGTCCGGCGTCGGGAAGCGGTCCAGGTAGGGACGCGGCGTTCCGGGGTGGTCCTCGGCCGGGCAGGGCCAGAACACCCCGCCCTCGGCCTCGATCCGCTCGTAGGTGATGCCGGAGTAGTCGGCGGCGCCGCCGGCGCTCGCGCGGCGCAGCTCGCCGAACACCCGCTCGGGGTCGGTGCTCCACTCCCCCGGCGCGCCGAGCCGCCCGGCCAGCTCGGCGATGATCTCCAGGTCGGTGCGGACGCCGCCGGGCGCGCGGACCGCCCGCCGCCGCCGCAGCACCCGCCCCTCCAGGTTCGTCATCGTGCCGGACTCCTCGGCCCACTGCGCCGTCGGAAGCACCACGTCGGCGAGCCGCGCGGTCTCCGACGGCACGAAGTCGGCGACCACCAGCAGGTCCAGGGCGCCGAGCCGCTCCTCGACGGACGCGGCGCGCGGCGCCGACACCACCGGGTTCGACCCGAACAGCAGCAGCGCCCTGGGGCCGTCCGGCGTGCCGAGCGCCGACAGCAGCTCGTACGCCGACCGGCCCGGCCCCGGCAGCGCGTCCGGCTCGACGCCCCACACCGCCGCGACGTGCGCGCGCGCCGCCGGGTCGTCGATCTTCCGGTAGCCGGGCAGCTGGTCGGCCTTCTGCCCGTGCTCGCGGCCTCCCTGCCCGTTGCCCTGCCCGGTCAGGCAGCCGTAGCCGGAGCCGGGACGGCCCGGCAGCCCGAGCACCAGGGCCAGGTTGATGAAGGCGCTGACCATGTCGGTGCCGCGCGCGTGCTGCTCGGCGCCCCGCGCGGTCAGTACGTGGGCGCGGTCCGCGCCCGCCAGCAGCCGGACGGCCTCGCGCATCTTCGGGAGCGGGACGCCGGTGATGCGCTCCACCCGGTCCGGCCAGTACGCGTTCGCGACCGTCCGGACGGCGTCGAACCCGCTCGTCCGCGCCGCCACGTAGTCCTCGTCGGCGAGGCCCTCGGCGATCGCCAGATGCAGCAGGCCGTTGGCGAGCGCGATGTCGGTGCCGGCCGCGGGCTGCAGGTGCAGGTCGGCCTGCCGCGCCGTCGCGGTGCGGCGCGGGTCCACGACGATGAGCGCGCCGCCGCCGTCGCGCATGTCGGCCAGGTGGCGCATGAACGGCGGCATCGTCTCGGCCGGGTTGCCGCCCGCGAGGAGCACCGCGCCGGACGCGGCCAGGTCGGTGACGGGGCCGGGCAGCCCGCGGTCCATCCCGAACGCCCGGCCGGACGCCGCGGCCGCCGACGACATGCAGAACCGCCCGTTGTAGTCGATCTGCGAGGTGCGCAGCGCGACCCGGGCGAACTTGCCGAGCTGGTACGCCTTCTCGTTGGTGAGCCCGCCGCCGCCGAACACCGCGACGGCGTCCGGCCCGTGCTCGGCGGCCAACCGCCCGATCCCGGAGACGATCCGGTCCAGCGCCTCGTCCCAGGTGCACGGCTCCAGCGGCGCGTCGCGGGTGCGGCGCATCATCGGGACGGTCAGCCGGTCCGGGACGGTCAGCAGCTCCGCGGCGGTCCAGCCCTTCTGGCAGAGCCCGCCGCGGTTCGCGGGGACGTCGTCGCGCGGCGCCACCCGCACCGGCGCGCCCGCGGCCGCGCCGCCGTCCAGGGTCATCCCGCATTGCAGGGCGCAGTACGGGCAGTGCGTGGGAGTCCCGGTCATGCCGGAAGGCTCCGGCGATGCCGTTTCGCCGCCGCGTCCCACGTGTGACCCGCGCGTTAAATGCGGTTCACGCCCGCGCGTCCGGCAAGGTCAGCCGCCCGTTCCGGCGGCACCGGCGGAACGGTCCGGCAATGGTTGACGATCGCGTGTCAAGCGTTGTCGGCGATTGTCAGGGTCCATTCGTCGCCGTCCGGCCGGTTGCCGAACCGGATTCGCGGCGGCCCGGCGATCTCGCGGAAGATGCGGTGCCGGGCCCGCCGCGGCGAGGATCATAAGACGGTCGTCCGGCCTAATCTCGGTACATGCCCGACCTTGCTTACTACGCCTCGCTGCCGCGCTCCCGCGGCGCCGCGGCGGCACTGCTCCTGGACGGCCTCGGGCGGGTCCTGCTGGTCAAGCCCACCTACAGCGAGGGCTGGTTCCTGCCCGGCGGGGTCATCGAGACCGACGAGTCCCCGCTCGCCGCGTGCGTGCGCGAATGCCGCGAGGAGCTCGGCCTCGTCCCCCGCCTGGACGGCCTCGTCTGCGTCGACTGGGGCTCCCCGCGCGACGACGGCGTCGACTCGGTCAACGTGTTCGTCTTCGGCGGCGCCATCAGCGACGCCGAGCTCGCCGCGATCCGGCTGCCGCCCGACGAGCTGTCCGACCACGTCCTGGTCGCGCCGGAGAAGATCCCCGAGCTGTCGCCCGCGCACGTCTCGCGCCGGATGGAGCCCAGCCTGCGCGCCCTCGCCGACGGCCGCCCCGTCTACCTGGAGGACGGCCGCGAGCCCGCGTTCGGCGGCGCGGGGCGGACCGCCGGCTGAGCGAGCGGCCGCGCCACCGCCCGCGGCGAGGCGCCGGCCCGGCCCGGCGCCTCGGC
>NZ_JBEPCJ010000195.1:0-5107 GCF_040299565.1 Spirillospora sp. NPDC000708 | reverse complement strand
GGGGGGGGGCGGGCCACCCCCCGGGGCCGCGGCCAAACCACCGGGCGCCCCGCCCCCGACCGCTCCACCCTCCCGGGCGCCCCCCCCCCCCCCCCGCCCGCCCCCCCCGGCGCGGTGGGGAAGGGCTCGACGGGGAGCAGGATGCGCGAGTGGTAGTCGTTCACCAGCAGGCGGGCGCCGCGGATCCGCGGGAGCTCCCGCTGGAGGAGGGCGGCCAGCGTCTCCGGGAGCGCATGCGCCGGGGCGGTGCGCAGCGTCCGTTCGACCTCGGCCGCGCGGCCGTGCGTGCTCATTGCGACCCCATCTCGTTGTCCGGGCCGTCCACCTCCCGGGGGCATGGTTCCTCCGCAGCCCGTCCGGACCGGGACGGGGAACCGCAGGGGAAGACTGCCAAAAAGCTTGCCACATGGCAAATACTTGATGTCGAGGAGCACCGGAATTCCCTCCGGTACTTGCGGGCGGCGCGTGCGGCGGGGCGGCGCGCGCGGGAGCGGGACGCGGGCGGCGGGGTCAGGCCGTCCGCGAGCCGAGCGCCTCGGACGCGCCCGCGTCCTGCCGCTCGCGCGCCATGTCGAACTCGGTGAGCGCGTCGATCAGCCGCCCCCGGGACGCGGGCGACAGCTGCGCGAGCACCTCGCGCACCGCCTCCCGGCGGCGCCGGGTCAGCTCCGAGTACAGCCGCTCGCCCTGCTTGCTCAGCCGGACGATGATCTCCCGCCGGTCGGCGACCGCGTTCTCCCGCACGACCAGGCCCGCGGCCTCCAGCCGGTCGCACAGCCGGCTCGCGGACGAGGGGATCGCGCCGAGCTCCTCGGCGAGCCGGCCGAGGTTCGGCCGGCCGAACCGGGCGATCGCCTCCACGGCGCGCAGCTGGATCGGCGACACCGCCGGCTCCAGGCCCTGGTCGGCGCGGCTCCACAGCAGCGCGGCCGCGCTCAGCACCCGCTCCACGGCGGCGGTGACGTCGTCCGGCACCTCGCCCGTGCCGCCGCCCGCCGGTTCCTCCGTCGCCGGGTCGTCGGTCGAGAGCCGCGGTCGTCGCTGAGTCACGCCCCCGCCTTTCTCATGGAGTTCCCTGGCCAGGCCGCTCACGGCGCAGGCTCGCGCGTCCCGCCGCGGCGGGACGGGACGGGGCGCGTGGCGGACGGTAGACCACGATAAACGACGACGCCCGTCAGGGGGCGGCGGCGGACGGGCCGGGCCCCTCTCGGAGCCGCGCGACGAGGTCGCCGAGCGCGTCCTCGGTGCCGGGGTCGTCCCACGTCCAGAACGGGACGGTGCGCAGGTGCCGGCCCTGCGGGTCGAGCAGCTGGCCGGCGAGCTTCACCTGCCACAGCGCGACCGCCCGGTCCGTGATCGTCAGCTGCGGGAAGCGCCGCCGCAGCGCCGTCTCGAACGACTGGACGCGCTCCACCGACCGCAGCCACACGGCGAACAGCACGTTGTCCGACCCGGTCAGCGACGCGCACATCCGGGTCTCGCGGAGCCCGGCGAGCAGGGCCGCGAGCCGCGCCACCTCGTCGGGCGGCGCCGCGCCCCACAGGTACACCGTCACCGGCCAGCCGGACAGGAACCGCGCGACCTCGCACCGGTACATCAGCGCGCCGCCGCCGTGCATCCGGGCGAGGCGGCGCCGCACGGTGGTCGGGCTGAGGCCGGTGCGCTCGGCGAGCCGCGCGACGGGCTGCCGGCAGTCCTCCACCAGCAGCCGCGCGAGCGCCTGGTCCTCGGCGCGCAGCGCCCACCCGCCCATCTCGCCCGGACCGCGGGGGCGGTCGCGCGCCAGCAGGTCCCGCTGCTCGCGGCCGAGCCGGTCGAGCCGCCACCGGCTGCCCTCGGAGTGCAGGGTGGTGGCGATCTGCGTGCGGGTCGCGGCGACGCCGTCCAGCCGGCCGAGCCGGAAGCCGACATAGCGGGCGAGCTCCGCGTTGTCGCGGACCACCACGGTCATGAGCAGGTCCCGGCCGCCGGTGACGTGCTCCAGGTTGAACACGTGCGGGTCCTCGGCGATCTCCGCGGCCACCGCGTGCAGCCGGCCCGGCACGCAGTCGATCTCGATGAACGCCATCACCGGGGTCAGCCAGTCGACCGCGGCCGGGAAGCACGCCAGCCAGGCCAGCCCGGCCCCGGTCAGCCGCGCCCAGCGGCGCGCGGCGGTGGAGGCGTCCGCGCCGATCGCGGCGCCGATCCGCCGCCAGTCGGCGCGCGGGGCGGTCTGCAGCGCGGTGACGAGCAGGTGGTCGAGCTCGTCGAGGGTGGTCGATGTCGGCATCCGGGCGGCCTCTCGCGGTGGATACCGGCAGAAGCCGGGCGGAAAGGGTCCGCTTCCGCACCATACCCCCATGTCTGTCTGTGACGATGCCGCTGACCTGCGGGAAGAACTGACCGAACTGCGCCGCGCCCTGCACCGCGAGCCGGAGCTCGGCCTCGACCTGCCGCGCACCCAGGAGAAGGTCCTCGCCGCGCTGGACGGGCTGCCGCTGGAGATCACCACCGGCAAGGGCCTCAGCTCGGTCACCGCCGTGCTGCGCGGTGGCGCCGCCCGCGCGGACGGCCGGCGGCCCGCCGTGCTGCTGCGCGGCGACATGGACGCGCTCCCCGTCCAGGAGGACACCGGCCTCGACTACGCCTCGACGATCCCCGGCCGCATGCACGCCTGCGGGCACGACCTGCACGTCGCGGGCCTCGTCGGCGCCGCGAAGCTGCTCGCCGCGCGCCGCGAGCGGCTGGCCGGCGACGTGGTGCTGATGTTCCAGCCCGGCGAGGAGGGCATGGGCGGCGCCAAGATCATGATCGACGAGGGGGTGCTGGACGCGGCGGGGGAGCGCGCCGTCGCCGCCTACGCCCTGCACGTGTTCTCCACCGCGCTGCCGCGGGGCACCGTCGTCAGCCGCGGCGGGACGGCGATGGCCGCGTCCGACGCGGTGAACGTCGTCGTGCGCGGCGAGGGCGGGCACGGCTCGTCGCCCCACGCCGCCAAGGACCCGGTGCCCGCGCTCGCCGCGATGGTCGGCGCGCTCCAGACGATGGTCACCCGCGAGCTGGACATCTTCGACCCGGCCGTGGTCACCGTCGGCTCGATCCACGCCGGGACGGCCGGGAACGTCATCCCCGAGACCGCGTCGATGGACGTCACCGTCCGGTCGTTCTCCGCGGAGGCGCACCGCAGGGTCCGCGCGGGCGTCGAGCGCACCGTGCGCGGGATCGCCGCCGCCCACGGCGTCGAGGCCGAGATCGATTACGTCGAGCAGTACCCCGTCACCGTCAACGCCCCGGACGAGGCCGCGTTCGCTCTGGGCACCGCCCGCGACCTGTTCGGCGGCGCGCGCGTCTTCGACGTCCCGCGCCCGATGGCCGGCTCCGAGGACTTCTCGTTCGTCCTCCAGCAGGTCCCCGGCGCGTTCATCGGGCTCGGCGCCTGCCCCGCCGATCGCGAGCCGGCCACCGCGCCGATGAACCACTCCCCGCAGGCCGCCTACGACGACGCCGTCCTGCCCGACGCGGCGGCGCTGCTGGCCGAGCTCGCCATGCGCCGCCTGGAGGACGCGTGACGGCCGCCACCGGCGCCGCGTCCGGGGCGCCGGACGCGGGCGCGCCGGACGCGGGCGCGCCGCCGGTGCGGTCCGTCACCGCCGTGGTCGGCCTGCTGGTGCTCTTCGAGCTGGTCAGCGGGTTCCTCCAGGCCGGGATCGCGCCGATCCTGCCGAGCATCGGCGACACCTTCGGCGTCTCCGACTCCGCCGTCGCGCTCGTCGTGTCCGTCCAGCTGCTGTCCGCGGCGGTCTGTGCGCCCGCCCTGGGGCGGCTCGGCGACCTGCACGGCCACCGCCGGATGCTGCGGATCGCGCTGGCCTGTGTCGCGGCCGGCTCGGTGCTCTGCGCGGTCGCGCCCGCCTTCCCGGTGCTGCTGCTCGGGCGCCTGCTGCAGGGCCCGCTCGTCGCGCTGATGCCGCTGGAGATCGCGCTGATCCGCGACCGGCTCCCCGTCGGCCTCGCCCGGCGTGCGATCGCCCGACTGGTCGGCGCGCTGACCCTCGGCGGCCTGCTCGGCGCCGTCGGGATGGGCGCGGCGGGCAAGATCTTCGGCGACGTCCGGATCGCCCTCGCCGTCCCCGCCGTGCTCGCGCTGGCGTGCGTGGCCGTCTCGATGGTCGCGATCCCGGAGTCGGTCACCCGCGCCGCCGGACGGGTCGACCGGCCGGGCGTCGTGCTGCTCGGCCTCGCCGTCCTCGGCCTGCTCGCCGGGGTGTCGGCGGCCGGCGACCACGGCTGGCTCAGCGGGCGCGTCCTGGTCCCCACCCTGGCGGGCCTGGTCCTGCTCGCGGTCTGGGCGCTCGTCGAGCTGCGCACCGCCGAGCCGCTCGTGGACCTGCGCGCCATGGCCGGACGGCACGTCGCGCCGTTCTACTTCGCCTCGTTCGCGTTCGGCGTGGTCTACTTCGGCGGCCAGTCCCCGAACGCCACCTTCTTCGCCACCGACCGGGACGAGGCCGGCTACGGGTTCGGGCTGTCCTCGCTGTCGATCGCGCTCGCCACGCTGCCCGCCATGATCGCCAGCATCGCGGGGTCCGCGTGCACCGCCCGGATCGCCGCGAAGGTCGGCTACCGCACCGCGCTGATCGGCTCGTTCCTGCTGGTCGGCGTCGGGTTCGTCGCGTTCGCGGCGGCGCACGGGGCGCTGTGGGCGGTGGTCGCCGAGCTGACCCTGATGGGCCTCGGGCTGGGCACCGCGCTCGGCGCGATGCCGACGGTGATCGCCGAGGCGTCCGACCCGTCCCGGACGGGCGTCGCCACCGCCGTCTACAACAACGTCAAGACGGTCGGCGGCGCGGTCGCGGGCGGCCTGTTCGGGACGCTGCTCGCCGCGCCCGCCGGCCGGGACGACCCCGGCGAGGGCGGCTACGTCGCGGTCTGGCTGATCGGCGCCGCGTTCGCCTTGGTCGCGGCGCTGCTCGCGGTGGCCGCCCGTAGGCGCGAGGTCTGAGGCGGCGGACGTCCCGCCCGGCCCCCCCGCGGGGCGACCGCGCGGCGGTACCCCAATATAACCGAATAACCACCCCCAAACACGGCAAAACACCCCGCGGACCACGGGTGGCGCCGCGCCCCC
>NZ_JBEPCJ010000194.1:0-5191 GCF_040299565.1 Spirillospora sp. NPDC000708 | reverse complement strand
GCCGACACCTCGATGGTCTCGCCCACCACGGCCTTCGCCGGCCACCGGCCGCCCCCCACCACCGGGGCCACGTCCAGGATCGGGATCCGCCCGAGTCCGCCCGTCGGCTGCACCTGCATCGCGCCCCGCTCCCACACCCGTCCGCGTCGGTCCTCGTGATCCATGCCCGGCCGGCGGGCGCGCGGCATCCCGCGAAGCACAAGATCACGCAAAGAGATCACGTGCCGCGGCGCCCCGCCGCGGCACGCGAACGCCCCGGTCAAGGCGGAGTTCGGGCGGATTTAAGGCGGAGTTGATCTATGAACCGGCCGTCCGCCGGGGCTCGTAACCCAGGCGAGTTCCCCACCGGAAGGAGCGGTTCGAATGATGCGGCGGAATGCGGTGCGCGCGGTGCTCGGCACGGCCGGGCTGCTGGCGGTGCTCGGCGCGGGCGCGTGCGGGGGAGGCGAGCAGCGGCAGGCGGGACGGGTGGCGGCGGAGTCGTCCGGGTGCGCCGCCCTGCAACGGCAGATCACGGCGGGCCGGGCGGTCGACGTCGCCGCCGCCGAGCAGTGCGACCAGACGCAGTTCGCGGAGCTGGAGAACCAGCGGCAGGCGGCGCGCGCGAAGGGCGAGAAACCCGCGATGCAGGTCAGCGCGATCTGCCGGGCGGTGGACGCGCAGGCGGCGAAGGGCGACGCGAAGCTGGACTTCGGGCTGGCCTTCCACTGCCGGCAGCGCGAACGGTTCGCCGATACCGTCAACGCGACCAGCGGGATCGGGCCGGCGAACAAGGTCACGTCGCTGTGCCTGGGTGCGCGGGCGAGGAAGGCGCGGGGCGAGGCCGTCGACGCCTTCACCGAGTCCTTCTGCGGCAAGGAGGAAGAGGCGGCGGCCGGCGGTTCGGGCGCGGCGCCCGCGCCGTCCTCCAGCACGGCGCCCACGCCGTCCGCGCGGAGCACGCCGCCCGCGGCGTCCGGGAGCGGCGACGTCGTGTGCCCGGGGTCGACGGTGACGCTGTCCGGCGAGGCCGGCGCGCCCGCCGCGTCCAGCGACCGGCTGCCGGTCGGGACGAAGGTGAAGGTGACGAACCTCGACAACGGCAGGTCCACCACGGTCGCCGTCACGTCCGCGTCGGGCAGCTGCGTGCTGCTGAACGACGCGGCGTTCGAGCAGGTGCGCGAGGCGGGGAAGTTCCTGATCCGGCACGCCCGGATCGAACGCGTCGGCTGAGCCACGGGGAAGGACGCGCGACCCCGGCGGACCGGCCGCCGCCGGGGCGGGGGCGGATGCGCGGGACGGGTCAGGCGTGCGGAACGGGTTCGAGCGCCTCGCGCGCGGTCGTCACGTCCGGCGCGATGGCGACGCGGCGCGGCAGGCCCGCCACCTCGGCGACCCGGCGGACGATGCCGCGCGGCGGCAGCACCACCCACATCGGCACGCCGAGTTCGGTGGCGCGCATCTGCGAGCGCAGGATGATGTTCAGCGCGTTGGAGTCGCAGAACGTGCAGCCGGACAGGTCGAGGATGAGGGCGGGCGCCCCGGAGTCGAGCAGCCCGAGGGCCTGGGCGAGGATCGCCTCGCCGTTGCTCAGGTCGACCTCCGCGGGGAAGGACACCGTCCCGCAGGTCTCCGTGCTCTCCACTCGTGCTGCTCCGAGATCCATGGCTCGCCCCAAGGTCAGGTTCCTCACGTGGGTGACTTCTGGGGGTGCTTCACTGCGACTGTAAGCCCCAAAGCTGGACGAAGCCTGAAAGAGAGGGTCAAGAGTGGGGCGCCGGTCCCTCATATTGTCGATCATCGCGTTCGCTTCCGATTGCTCCGTGTTCGTCGCTTCGGATGCGCGCATGCGCGACCCCGGGCGGTGACTCCGACGGGATTTCGCGGACGGCGGCCGGATGCGGTCGCCGCTGCTCCGAAGCCGCACCGACGAGCTGTCGATCGCCCTTGCCGGCGCTCCGGCGGGACCGTCCGCCGCCGATGCGGCGCGTGATCCCACTCCGTGCAACAGCCGTCCGGCGCGGGTTGTTCCGCGGCGAGCGGAGCCCACAAAGCCCTATATTTCCCCCATGGGGTGAATGCCCGCCGGAGACGCGGGCGCTGGGGGAGGCCGGATGGGTTCGGAACCGGTGGTCATCGACGGCGGGGACCGCTCCTGCGTGCGGCTGCTGCTGGAGCTGCGCGGGCACCTGGCGGGCCTGGAGCCCGGGACGGTCGTCCACCTCATCGCCAGCGACCCGGCGGCGCCGATCGACCTGCCCGCCTGGTGCCATCTGACGGGGCACGCCTACCTCGGCCCGGTCGCCGCCGACACCCCCACCTACGCGCTGCGCGTCGCCGAGCGCCCGCGCGCCACGGAGCCCGATTCGCCCTGGCGCCCTGCCGCGCACGGCTGAGCGACCCGTCCTCTACCGGCCACCGCCGTCCGCGTCCCGCCCGGGGCGGTCCCGCCGTTTCATTTTGACGGCACGTCCGTCACTATTGGCGTAGCGCCAATCAGCGAGGGATGTGACGGGCATGCGGGGACGGCCGTCGATCGCGATCGTGGGCGGCGGCTTCAGCGGGCTCGGGCTCGCCGCCCGGCTGCTCCGCGCCGGCTTCACCGACCTGACGGTGTTCGAGCGCGCCGGCGACGTCGGCGGCGTGTGGCGGGAGAACACCTATCCGGGCGCCGCCTGCGACGCCCCGTCCCACCTGTACTCCTACTCGTTCGAGCCGAAGCCGGACTGGTCGCGGCGGTTCGCGCCGCAGCCGGAGATCCTCGCCTACCTGCGGCACTGCGCGCGCAAGTACGGCGTCCTGGAGCACATCCGGTTCGACTGCGAGATCACCCGCGCCGGCTTCGACCCGGAGACCGGGCAGTGGAACCTGCGGACGGCCGGGGGCGAAATGCACCGGGCCGACCTGCTCGTCGCGGCGTGCGGGCAGCTGAGCGTCCCGGCGATGCCGGACGTCCCGGGGCTGGAGGACTTCGCGGGCACCGTGTTCCACTCCGCGCGCTGGGACCACGGCCACGACCTCACCGGACGGACCGTCGCGGTCGTCGGCAACGGCGCGAGCGCGGTGCAGTTCGTCCCGCGGATCGCGCCGCGCGCGGCGAAGCTGACCGTCTTCCAGCGCGAACCGCAGTGGGTCGGCTGGAAGTGGGACCGCCGCTACCCGCCGCTGCGCACCGCCCTCAACCGGCGGATCCCGCTGCTGCCCCGGCTGTCGCGGCTCGCGGTGTTCGTCTGGTTCGAGGCGCTGCTGAACCCGATGCTGGTCTCGCCGCGCGCCCGCCGGCTGCTGTCGGCGCACGTCCGCGCGCTCTGCCGCACCACGCTGTGGTCGGTGAAGGACCGGCGGCTGCGCGAGCGCCTCGTCCCGGGCTACGAACTCGGCTGCAAGCGCGTCCTGATCTCCAGCGACTACTACCGCGCCCTCGACCTCCCGCACGTGGACGTGGTCACCAGCGCGGTCGTCGGCGCCACCCCGGACGGCCTCGTCACCGCCGACGGGCGCGAGTACCCGGCCGACACCGTCATCATGGGCACCGGCTTCCGCACGCGGGACTTCGTCGCCCCGATGCGCGTGACAGGTCTCACTGAGCGGGACCTGGACGAGGCATGGCGGGACGGACCGCGAGCCTACCTGGGTATGGCCGTCGCGGGCTTCCCGAACTTCTTCCTGATGTACGGGCCCAACACCAATGTCGGCTCGGGGTCGGTGGTGCACATGCTCGAAAGCCAGATCTCCTACATCGTGCAGGCGGCCCGCGCGTTGCGCGACCCGGAGGTGCTCTACATGGACGTCCGGGAGGGCGTGCTCGCCGACTTCGACTCCGCGCTCCAGCGCCGCCTCGACGGGACGGTCTGGAACGCCGGCGGCTGCGACAGCTGGTACCTGCACTCCGGCGCCGGCGCGGACGGCCGACGGCGCAACGCCGGCAACTGGCCCGGCTCGATGCTGGGCTACCGCCGCCGGACCCGCACCCTCGACCCGTCCGACTACCGCATCGTGAAGCGCTGACGTGGGCGCCGCACACAGGTCCCCGGCGCGGGCCCGCGCCGGGGACGGCGCCGACCGCCGGCTGCTGCGCGCGCTCGAAGGGCTCTACGTCATCCCGCCCGCCCACCACCGCCCCGACACCGGACGCGCCGACGCGGCGCGGATGCTCGCCTGCGACGACCGGACCCTGACCGCGCTCGCCCGGCACGGCCTGCCGTCCAGCGGCGAGCGCGGCCGGGAGCGGTTCGACTCGCGCGACCTGTTCAACCTCGCCCTCTACTCCGGGACGGGCCGCACACCGGTCGAGCGGGACGTCACGTCGCTGCTGCGCTGGACCCGCTCGTCCTGCGAGGACCTCATCGCGCCGCGCGTGTCCCGGTTCGAGCTCCGCGTCGCCTGCGGGGACCCCGACGGCTGCCGTCCCGACGCCCACAACGCGCTCGCCCGGCCCCGCACCGGCGCGTACGGCGGGGCGGTCCGCCACGTCCGCGCGCATCCGGGGCGCGGCGGACGCCGCGTCGCCGGCGCCCCCGACGCGGCGGCGACCACCGCCCGGTCGTCCGGGCCCGCGATGGCGATCTCGGCGGTGCTGCGGACGGTCGGCGACTGCCCGGTGCTGCGGGCCCCCGCGCTGCGCGCGATCGTCCGCGAGTTCATCGGCGCCGAGCCGCGCTACCTGCGCCTGCCCGTCGAGCTGCGCGACGACCCGGACCTCGTCCCGCGCGGCTTCGCCGGCTGCGGCGCCGCCAGCCGCTACATCGAGCGGCTCTGCCGCGAGGAGGGCGTGCCCGCGACGACCCGGATCGGCTGGGTGGTCGGGCTGCCCGACGTCGTGCACGCCTGGGTGGAGGTCGTCGACGACGACGGCGTCACCAAGGTGATCGACCCGACGTTCACGCTGCTGTCGGAAGTGATCCCCTGGTCGAACCCGATGCTGCGCGACCCGTCGCTGGCGTTCCGGACGAACCGGCTCGTCCCGACCGGCCTGCACGTCGGCGGCGACGTCGCGTCCCACACCTGCGGCCGCGCGGCCGGCACGGCGGAGCGCCCGAACGCCCGCGTCACCACCAGGATCGTCCCGCTCCGCCCGACCGCCTGACCGCGCGCGCCCGACCGCCCGACCGCCCGACCGCACGCCCGACCGCCCGACCGCGCGCGCCCGGCGGCCGGCCGCGCCGCCCGGCCGCGCCGCCCGGCCGGCTAGTCGATAAGCCGGAGCCGGTGG